>JADGFH010000373.1 GCA_016743925.1 Labilibaculum sp. | reverse complement strand
CTTATATTCATGTTAGGATTAATGAATATCTTGAATGCACAGACATTTGAAAATAATAAGCTGACAAAAGAAGAGGTTTTACAGGTCATGAAAAAATTTCAAGATGGCTATATCAAAAGAGATACTGCAATAATTGATGATTTTTTAAATTTATTTACGAAAGATATTGTGTGTATCGGTATTGCTTCACATGAATTTATAACTGGAATTGATGGAGTAAAAAAGATTACATTATGGGATTGGGAAAAATGGTTTGACCTAAGAATCCCTTTAGATAAAATTGATATTCGGATTGAGCAAAATGTAGCATGGTTTGCGGTAAAAGGTACAAGTGGACCATGGAGAGACAATAAAACGTATGAAATAAGGATGGTTGGATCCTTAATAAAAAGCGATAATAAACTGCAATTTAAGCAAATCTGTTATTCATACCCTGCGCCTCTAAAAGTTGTAGAACGATAATAATTTAATTAAAAAGCCATTAACAAAAGTTAAATTGTTATGGGCATTGATGGGACATTTGATAGTTTATTAAGTAAATTTACTCGGCTTGCTTACTTGGCATATTGATAAGATTATTCTTTAATCCCAATAGCTATGGCGAGCTTACGAAAACTAGCAAGATAGTTAGGCACAAACTAAAAAATGGATCATAAAATGATAAAAACAGTTACCCTTATTCTTTCAGTGTTTATGTTATTTGCATGCACTACAACAAATGAAAATATAAATTTAGTTCCTAGTGAAGTTAGTTCCGCGCCAAATTATTGGTGTACATGGTATTGGCAAAACTACCTTATCTTAAAGGGACAAGAAGTAACAAATGCCGATGCAGGAACGGTTTACACCAACCAAGCTGCCAGAGAACAAATGACCGAAGAAACTATTTTTGGAGAACATGGCATGGCTAAAATTATGCTCCCAAAAACCAGAGGCGATTATTACTTTGTTATAGACCATGGCTGGCAAGATAAACGGATTAAGGAGAATACCTTTTTCACTTTAGAAATGGATACACTGGATTTTCCGAGGTATGCGAATTTAAAACCCGAGGAAAAAATAAAGCAAATGAATATTGACATTAAAGCTTTAGGATGGAAAGGACTTGGATTATGGGTTCGGGGAAATCCGTCGGAAGACGAAATGCGGAAATTTGTTGGGTGGAGCAAATACGCAGGAGTTGAGTATTGGAAAATCGATGGTGGGGATATAAAACATTATTATGCATCGAAAATTAAGAATGAGATATATCCAGAACTAACATTAGAGCACATTACTGGAGCCGGGCCGATAAACCCGAAATGGGATATCCCAGGCTTAACTTTATATCCATCAATCTATAATAAGGAGGAAGCAGTTTCTCAAAAACTGACGGCTTCGTTAAATTCGGCTACAGTAAAAGTTGAGCGCTCGTTAGATGTAATTAAAAATACGGATGTTTTTAGAACTTACGATGCTGCACCATTATTAGTGAGCACCACAACCATGCAACGCATACACGATATATTAGAGCAAACTGCCGGACATAGCGAATACAAAGCGTTCTTGAATATTCAGGATGATTGTAATATAGCAGCAGCATTAGGTTTACTTGTGGCAGTAAAACGTCACCCCATGAATACACCCAGAAAGTACAAAGGAAAAGATTTACATTTTCAAATTGCAGGAGATCGCCATGTAGATAAACGATTAAACGAAATGGATCGGTTTGTTTTGTGGCAACGATTAGCTCCACCAATGCCAGCAGGCGAAGGAAGTTATCTTGCATCGCAACACAATCTTATTGATAGCATCGTTTTTGAAGAAAGTGACACTTGGTTAAAGGCTACTTATGGGAAAATGGTACGACAAAGTGCTCCCGCTATTATGGCTAGAAATATAGCTCTACCAGAAGTGAAGTTCCAGGAATTAGCACCTTATGTAATGGCTTCAAAATTTCCGAACGGGGCAATCGCAATTGCAACTGAAGGTCGTGTTATGCCGAATAAAAGTTGGATTCATCCGAAAGCAGAAGTGAGCTTAAAAGGAGCTGAAATGAATAAGTCCATTGGTGTATTTGGACATTATAAATCCTTGACGATAGAGTTTGAGCAAAAATTGCCACAGGGTATAGTAATATATGCACAAGATTTATTATCGAAAGAAGCAATTAATATAACTAAGACGGTAACTATTCAGGAAAACAGCATAAAAATCCCAGGTAATTTAATAGATGAAATTGGAAGCATGGAAAATGGAATAAATGATATTTCAGTTCCGGGAATGCTTATTAAAATTTCCTCTAATTAAAATAAAAAACCAAATTGATAATGTCAGATCAAAGAAAAATTGTTGTGCATAAAGACGAATCAATAAAGAAGCAATTTTTGGGAGTTGATTTTGAAGTTTTGGCAATAGGTGAGAAGTCAATGGTGACCAAAATGCTATACAAACAAACAGATCTAATTCCGTTACATAGACATCCGAATGAGCAAAATGGATATGTGCTTTCAGGAAAGTATAAATTAATAATTGATAAAAAAGAGTATATCCTTTCTGCTGGGGACTCTTACTCTATACCGATGAATGTGGAACATACCGTCGAAATTATTAATTCTGGTGAGGTTATTGACGTATTTACGCCTGTACGTGAGGACTATTTGTAAATCATAAGTCAAACGAATTGTTGAACCCGAATAAAATAGTAGTACTGTAATATAATTTATAGTCCCGAAAATATTGAGTTTTAATGCCGATATATAAAGTGTTAGCCAGTAGAAGCGCCATAGCCTTAATTTCGAAGTTAGGCTTCAATTAAGAAAAACGACATAATGGAACAGTTCATCAACTTAAATTCAGAAAATATAGCATCGGAACACATTTGTTGTGCGATATCCGATAAGAAATGTTCTGATAGTTATCAAGCTAAAAAAGATTGGTTGACTAAGGAATTTAATAACGGATATGTCTTTAAGCGAATCAACGAAAGAGCAAAAGTATTCATTGAATATGGCCCTACAGAAAATGCTTGGGTTCCAATTACGGCTCCGAATTATTTGAATATTAATTGCTTTTGGGTATCAGGTAAATACAAGAAGAATGGATATGGAAAAGAACTACTAAAAACAGCCCTTGAAGATGCTGAAAATCAAGGGAAAGATGGTTTAGTAACAGTAGTTGGGACTAAGAAATTTCATTTTATGAGTGACACGAAATGGTTTCTAAAACAAGGATTTGAAGAAGTTGAAAGAATTTCAAGTGGATTTAGTTTGTTGGTGAAGAAAATAAATCAAAAAGCTGAATTACCAGCATTTAATGCTTCTGTGAAAAGTGGAGAATGTCAAGGGAAAAATGGAATTGTAGTTTATTATTCTAACCGTTGCCCTTTTGCAGAATTTCACGCAAAAAACTCTCTTATTGAAACTGCTGAAAACAGAAAACTGCCGTTGCAAGTGATTAAATTAGAAACAATGGAACAAGCTCAAGCTGCTCCAAGTCCTGCAACCATTTTTAGTCTATTTTATAATGGGAAATTTATGACAACAGACATTAGTGTTTGTATGGATACAAGATATGATAAAGTAATGGGCAAATTATTAAAGTAAAAAACGTAGCTAAAGAATAATAAACCTAGTACTTGTAGCTTAGCTAAACTTTTATTTTTTCACTCAAAATATTAACGATAAGATGTGCTAGTTGACGGGAATACTTGGCTAATACCTATTAATTACCGTTGGCACTAATACAGAAATTTCAGTATGCAGAAGGATAATACAATTGGAAATAATTTAAGAGCTATAATTTTAATTCTGTTTTCGATAAAATTAATCGTGGCTTGTATACAACAAGCCGACTACATCAACACTTTTTATTCAATAAAAATATTCCGTGAAGATCCAATTTTAATTCTGAGGCGCAATTTACTATTTGAACCAATCATATTATTAATTGGAATAATTGGACTATTTATAAGAAAAAGAATAGGTTTTGTTTTAATGTTACTGCTGCCTTCAATGATACTTACTTACAGTATTATTCCTGCATTTACTCCATACTTTAATTTCGAATCAGTATGGCTTCGAATCATACCTGTAATTCTATTTTATACCTTAATAAATCTGAAGATCGTTAGAAGCATCTACAGAAGTACGACTATAAAACAGACTGTCCTTCTGAATATATATGCTATTGTAGTCGGAATAATAATTTCACTAGTAATGCTTTATTTTAAAGGATTGTTTGGAGCATAGTATGGATAGATTCAAGTACAATAAAGCTAAAGTTGCTCTAGTTGTACATCTAATAAATTTTAGAAATTATTTTAAAATAACATCCTCAAAACAATTTTAATCCCCTTGAGGGCTTCTTCCATATTATGTAGCTTAATTGCTAACTCCTCAATACCGAAATGTAATTTATAAGACATTAGAAGCGAAGCGCAAATATGACTCCTGCAGATGAATAATCGGCATAAGCATTTTTGCATTTCTTCTCTGTTAAATATTTTGTTAACTAATTATTGTTTTGTAGATTCACATCCTAAATATAATAAGTGTTCATCACTGTCCTATTTGGATAAATAAATACACTTATAAATTGTGTGGCATTTAAAGCGAGATACAATAAATGAAATGTAGTATTCTAATTTTAACATTAATCTTTTATACTTTTTGCCAGATACATGGACAGAGTAAAAAAGAGAAATGTACTGGTTTAGTATCAAAGATTGATTCGATTGCAAACAAATGTGATTTCAATGGCGTTGTTTTTATATCAAAAGATACAAACACAGTATATTGTAAAGCTGTTGGTTTTTCTAATTATTGAGAATAAAACTCTTATTAAGCCTAATGACCAATTTGTTATTGGCTCAATTAGTAAGCAAATAACAGCTGTTTTATTATTGAGAGAATATGAAAAAGGGAATATTCAACTCAACGAAAGAATTAATAAATATTTGGTGCAAATTCAGCAACCTTGGGCAAACGAAGTGACTATTCATCATTTATTGACGCATACACATGGAATTGTACATTTAGATAAACCATTAGAATTTGAACAAGGGTTGCAATTCCATTATTCTCAATTAGGCTACGAACTACTTGCACAGATTCTTGAACAAGTAACGAATAAAACATTCAATGAATTATCAACTGAATTTTTTAGCCAATATGGTTTGAACGAGACATTTCATCCTGAAAACAAAAACTACAAGAACCTTGTAAAAGGATATATGGAAATTGAGAACAAGAAATTTAAATTTACAACACACAGTTTGGATAATAATGTCGCTGCTGGTTCATTTATATCAAATGTTAAAGATTTAAATAAATGGAATCAATTATTGTACACCGGACAACTTGTTAAAAAAGAAACTTTAGAATTAATGAAAACAGGATATGCAACGAGAATCCATCCAATTTTTGAAGCTGTTGAGTATGGATATGGTTTACTATTCAAGAAAGGAGAAGAAAATATACAGATTGGAGCTTTAGGCTATGCTCCTGGATTCGTTTCAGCTTGTTATTTTTATCCTCAAAGGAATATGAATGTTATTGTATTAGAAAATACAGCAAGAGTTTTCCCTGATTTTAGAAAAATATTTAATGTTCATACAGAAATAATGAAATTGATAAAAAACAAATGCACAACTAAAGTCAAATCTCAAGGAAGTTGACGAGCAGTTTAATTTAGATAGTTAAATAAAGAAACACTAGTAAGCCAATTAAATGGCTTACTCAAAATATAAACACCAAAAGCTATATTTTTGAAAATGACTGAAGAATATGGTGAAATGAAATTGCGTATTGTTGCGATCTAGCTGAATCTGTATATAAAATATTGAATCAGCCTGTTCAGTTTTTTGTTAGTTGGGTAAGCCCTCCAACCTTATTAGGTTGGAGGGCTTGTTTCATCTTAAATTTCTACCAACTCTGGCTCATGCTGCTTTTTAGCAATCTCAGTCATTTCAAGTTCTATCACCAACTTGGTGGTAAATCCCTAGGCATGAGAGAACTGAATGGTTTTACTGATGTAATTCTCCTGTTTGATAAGAAGGGTATAAGTACCAGGTTCCAGATTCTTTAATATGAATTTACCGTACTTACTATTCGGTCGGTAGGAGATATTGGCTTCAGGAATTTCTATCCAACAGTTAAGAATAGCCTCCTTGGTATCGATATCATAAATGCTGCCTTTTACAGCAATTCGGCTAGTTGGGACTTTATCGT
>JADGFH010000372.1:1892-6210 GCA_016743925.1 Labilibaculum sp. | reverse complement strand
TAGAAAGCATAGGTGATTTGGAGTATGATGGTAATCCGGTAACAATAGGATTAAAGATTGCTTCAGCAGATATCTCTAAGTTGAAATTCATTCCTGTTGCAAATGAGAATGGAATTAGTTACGATTCGTTTACATTTAAGGTTTACGATGGTGAAGCGTATAGCACAAATAGCTATACAATGAGTATTGATATCACAGCAGTGAATGATGCTCCTTTCTTTACCTTAATGAATCCAAAAGACATTTGGGTAAGTGAGGATATTGGTTTGGTTATTATCAATGGGCAAGTTGCAACACAATCTAAAGGCCCTGCGAATGAATCAGCACAGAGCTTGAACTTGCAAATGACAAATGATAATCCAGCATTATTCAGTGAGCAGCCAACATTAGATGCAGCAGGTAATTTGAGATTTACGCCTCTTACCAATGTATCTGGATTAGCAACTTTAAGTGTTCAACTATTTGATGATGGAGGAACTGCTAATGGAGGTGATGATTCATCGGCCATTCAAATATTTACAATAACTGTTGAGGCCGTTAATGATAGCCCAGTAGCAGAAGATGACCTGCTCACAATGGATGAGGATACCAATTTATCTGGAAGTGTTAAGTCGGATAATGGAAATGGTGCAGATTCGGATCCAGATAGTGATTCAGATAATTTCACTTATACATTAACAGATGGTGGATCAGCAATCTTGAACGGAAATCTTGTCTTGAATGCTGACGGTACTTTCACTTATGATCCGAATGCAGATTTCTTTGGTGATGTAACGTTTACATATCAGGTTTGTGATGATGCAGTTTCTCCTTTAAGTCAGGAATGCGATGAAGCAACTGTTACGATTACTGTTGATCAGGTTAGCGATGATCCTTTGGCAGTGAACGATGATTACTTCATGAAAGAGGATGATGTATTGAATGGAAATGTGTTTGATAATGACGAAAGATTGGTTGATGTACCGGTATTAATCGTTGCGAATACAAACCCAGTTTCAAGTACGTTAATTCTGAATTCGGATGGAACATTTGTTTACACACCAGATAAAGGATACCACGGAACGGTTTCGTTCACTTATACGTTACGCGATGTAGATGGTAGTGAATCGACCGCAATTGTTACCATTATTGTTGATCCATTGGATTATCCACCAATTGCAAATGATGATTTTGTAGAAACAGATGAAGAACTTGCAGTAAGTGGTGATTTATTTGCCAACGATGAAGATTTCATTAATCCTCCAGTACTTGTGATCTCAAATACTGATCCGGCAAACGGAACGCTTGTGGTCAATACTGACGGAACATTTACTTATACGCCAAATACAGATTTTTATGGAACAGATACTTTCAAGTATACCATTAAAGATGTGGATGGAGATCAGGACACTGGATTAGTTACAATTACTGTAAATCCGGTTAACGATACACCAATTGCTGTTGCAGATGTTAATACAACAGACGAAGATGCTGGTGTTAGCGGTAATTTGATGACTAATGATACCGATTTAGGTGATGCAGAGGTAAATGTTGTGGCAAATACCAATCCTGCAAATGGAACAGTTTTAGTTCAGCCTGATGGTTCATATACATACATTCCAAATGATAATTTTAATGGTGTTGATACCTTTACTTACACCATTGAAGACGAGGATGGAGAACAATCAACAGCGACAGTTACAATTACAGTTAATTCTGTAAATGATGTTCCAGTAGCAGTTGATGATGTGAATTCAACCGACGAAGATACCGTAGTATTGGGTAATGTATTAACGAATGATACGGATCTTGATGACGATGAATTGACAGTTGTTGAGTTGAACGGTTCCAATTCGATTTTAGGTACGGATATCATCATGTCAGGAGGAGGAATTCTTCGATTGAATGCTGATGGTTTCTACGAATTCGATCCTAACGGAGAGTATGATTACCTAAATGAGGGAGAAGAGGTTCAAGAAAGCTTTACTTATGTGGTGACAGATGGAACTGCAAATAGTAATGTAGCAACAGTGATTATTACAATAGTTGGTGTGAATGATGCACCAGTTGCTATCGATGATCAGGAAATTGCAAGAGATAATGAAGAGATTATTATTTCTGTTTTAGACAATGATTCTGATGCCGATGAAGATGATCTAACTGTAACGATTGTAACAGAACCTGAGTTTGGCTTTGTAGTTGTAAATGGTGATGGCACTGTTTCTTATTTGGCTGATTTGGGAGCATATTGTAATACCGATCAGTTTACTTATCGTATTTGTGACCCATCAGGATTATGCGATGAAGCGGTTGTAACCATTGAAATTGATGTTATGGATAGCGATGAAGATTCTATTCCTGATGCAATTGAAACCTTAACTGCTGATACGGATTCAGATGGTACTTTTGATTATCTAGATTTAGATAGTGACAATGATGGTATTTCTGATGAAGATGAAGCTAGAATCTCTGATTCTTGTACTGATTTTCCGGTTGATACCGATGGAGATGGAACTCCTGATTATCTAGATTCAGATAGTGATAATGATGGCTATCAAGATGAAGAAGAAGGCGATGATGATTGCGATGGAGATGGAATTTTAGATTACATGGACCCATACGATGATTGCGCTGAATATGTAAGTATTCCAGAAGGATTTTCTCCTAATGGCGATGGCGTTAATGATCGCCTGGTGATCAAAGGAATGAAAGATTTCCCAAATAGTGAGTTGATGATTTTCAACCGTTGGGGAGCTAAAATATATAGTAAGAAGGGATATCAGAATGATTGGGACGGAAGAGCTGATAATAGCATGACCGTTGGAACCAATGTGATTCCAGAAGGAACTTATTACTATGTGATCGATCTTGGAAATGGATCAAAAGTTATTAAAGGATTCATTTACATCAACTACTAATTACGAAGAACATGAATAGATCTAGTTTACAAATTATTAAATGTGTTGCTTTATTGGTTTTAATTTTCCCTTTTGGGAAGGTGTTAAAAGCGCAACAAGATCCTATGTATACTCAATATATGCACAATCCATTAACGATAAATCCGGCTTATGCCGGAACTACCGATATGATGAGTGCCATGTTTCTCGCTCGTGAACAGTGGGTAGGATTCGACGGAGCACCAAAATCACGAACTTTAACCCTTAGTGCTCCAATAACGAAGTACAATGTTGGAGCAGGTTTCTCCTACATTAATGATGAATTAGGACCCGTAAAGCAAAATAGTTTATATGCCGATTTTGCTTACCAACTTAAATTAAGCGAAAGAGGAACCTTGTCGATGGGCATAAAGGGAGGCTTTGATATGATTCAGATTGATTTGATGAATCTGAATCTTAACGAGCAAAATGATGATTCTTTTTCATCTGATTTTCAAGAAGATTTTATTTTGAATTTCGGGCTGGGTTTGTATTATTATACGCCGCGTTATTATCTGGGAATTTCGATACCTAGAATGTTGAAGAACAATTACGATGATGATGGTGTAAACACAACCAGTTTAGGTTATAAGGAGCGCCATTATTTTATAACGACCGGTGCGCTGTTTGACATCAACGAGAATGTGAAATTTAAGCCATCGATCTTATCTAAAATCGTTTTGAATGCTCCAATTTCCTTAGATCTTTCGGCCAATTTCATTTTAAATGAAAGGCTTTGGTTAGGAACAGCTTATCGTATCGATGATGCGATGAGTTTCCTAATTCATTATCAGGTATCAGAGCAACTTCGTGTAGGTTATGCTTTTGATTTAACCGAATCGGAATTGCGCAGGTACAACAACGGAACGCATGAGATCATGCTTGCATTCGACTTCCAATTCAACAAAAAGAAAGTAATGACACCAAGGTATTTCTAACGCTACTGATCGAAAATTATGAGAAAATTTACACACACAATACTATTCTTTGGGATTTTATTACTAAACCTTTCGGTGAATGCTCAAATCTTGGAAAGGGCAGATAAACATTTTGAATCTTTTGCATATCAAGAAGCCATTGATTTGTACGAAACGATTTGGGAGAAGGATAGTTTAAACGAAAATGTAACTAAGCAATTGGCAAGCTCTTATCGATTGACAAACAATTCGCAAAAGGCAGAATTTTGGTACGCTAAAGTTCTGAAATTGTCGAATGTCGAAAATGAGGATTACTTGTATTATGCCAGAGCACTGCAGAGCAATCAGAAATATGCAATGGCCAAAAAATGGATGGAGAAATACAATCAGAAAGAATCAGGAGCAAAGCTTGATTTGATTGATGTTGATGTGATTGCTAAATTGAAAAGTGATTCTCTAAAATACAAAGTTCATCCTGTTTCAGCC
>JADGFH010000372.1:0-1882 GCA_016743925.1 Labilibaculum sp. | reverse complement strand
GGGCTAGCCTATTATCAAAACGCTGTGGTTTTTTCTTCGGCAAGGGAAAAAACGACCGTGATAAAGAGAAACCACAAATGGAACAATCAAAATTACCTTAGGCTTTACCAAACTCACGTGAGCGATGATGGGAATTTATTGAATGCAACATTATTCTCTAAAGACATTGCCACTAAATATCATGATGGCCCTGTTTGTTTTACCAAATCAGGAGCAGAAATGTTTCTTACTCGTAATTACGTTTCCAATTCGAAAAAAGCGAAACGAAACAAAGAAGGAGTCGTAAGCATTAAACTTTATCATTGCAAAAAAGAAGGGGATGGCTGGTCTACGCCAAAATTACTTTCTTTTAATATGGAAGCTTATTCTACAGGCCATCCTGCCTTATCGGAAGATGGAAAGCGTTTGTATTTTATTTCCGATCGTCCTGGAGGATTTGGTGGAACTGATTTATACGTTTGCGAAAAAACAGCATCGGGTTGGAGCGATCCAGTGAACTTAGGCAATAAAATTAATACTCCTGAGAACGAAATGTTTCCTTTTGCTGATGAAACAAACAGCTTGTTCTTTGCCTCGAAAGGTCATGCTGGTTTAGGAGGTTTAGATGTGTTTTCTATCGATTTAAAGGATGAAAATGCAATGCCAATTAATATGGGTTATCCAATTAATTCATCGAAAGATGACTTTAATTTAATTCACAAAAAGGGGAGTGGATATTTTGCTTCTAATCGAATAAAAGGAGAAAGTTACGATGATGTATATCATTTTGCATTGTTAAGAAGAACGATAAAAGGTGAGGTGTTTAATGCCGATACGAAAGAGATTTTAGCAAATACAGAAGTTTCTTTAATCGATAAAAAGGGAAATGTTGTAAAAAGTATAATTACAGAGGAAGATGGTCAGTTTCAGTTTGTAATTACCAAGATTGATAATTATCAAATTCGATCTACAAAGGAATATTATTTTGATGGAGATGTGGCCATTCCTGCTAGCGAATTAAGAAAGAATGGAGAGTTAAATAAGGCTGTATATCAGGCGCCAGATAATGTACTGTTATTAAATGGCCTGCTAGTTTATCGAGAAGATCGTTCGCCTGTAGAGGATGTGAACATCACGATTAAGAATAGCAAATCTGATAATCAGATTGCATTAACAAGCGATATCAATGGAAAATTTTCTTGTGATTTGTTAAGAGGAATGGATTACTCTATTGAATATCACAAAGAGGGAATTTTATCCAAATCGAGAAGAGTAGAAACTTCTAGCATAAAAGGAAGTGAGATTTTCGTTGAAGAGGAGATCGATAAAGTTCAGGTTGGTAAAGTCTTTGTATTGGATAATATTTTCTACGATGTAAATAAATCAAACATTCGTACCGATGCAGCAATCGAATTGGATAAATTGGTATTGGTAATGATCGAGAATCCCAATTTGAAGATTGAATTGAGTTCTCATACCGATTCGAGAGGTAGCGACCCGTACAACATGGCTTTATCAAGCAGAAGAGCGAAAGAAGCTGTTGAATACATCGTATCGAAAGGAATTTCTCCTGATCGTATGAAGGCGAAAGGATATGGAGAAACACATCTGATCAATAAATGTTCGAATGGTGTAAAATGCAGTAAAGAAGAACATCAGGCCAATCGAAGGACGGAAGTAAAGATTTTGGCAATGTAATTAATGAAGACTCATAAATTTTCATAAATCCATTTTCTTTTAGGAGGTGGATTTTTTTGTTTACCTACTTTCCGTGAAATTTAGAGCATAAAAAAAACTCATCAATTAATTGATGAGTTTTTTGTGAACACGGAGGGAGTCGAACCCCCAACCTCCACGGCCGTAACGTGGTGCACTATCCAGTTATGCTACGCGTCCTTAATAC
>JADGFH010000371.1 GCA_016743925.1 Labilibaculum sp. | reverse complement strand
TATTAGGTTAGTAAGTTGAAGTAAGTTTTCCGTTGAGACTACGAAGTCTCTGCCATCCTTCTTACTTCGATTATTTATTTCATTTTTGGTTTTTATTATTTATGTTTCTATAGTAAAAAAATACATCCAATGATTGATAAAAGTGTAGCTACAGCCACCATCACCAACTTTACCAACAACCCACCTTCTGTTTTTCTTCTCATTATATTTTATAAATTTTAATTTCTGGATTTCACCATCCTAAAAAGAACCAGAACAAATTTGATAAAAAGTAAACTTGGAGACTAAACCAGATGTTACAGAATAGTGCATTTAGTGTTACATCGCTCTAAAACATGTAACAAATGCATGCATTCAATGTTACATACCATCAAAATATCTTTGTGTTGGATGTTTTCTAAGAGAGATATAACTCAATTTTGGCTCCAGTATGAATTTGGTAGATCTGAAATAAAAAATAATTAATCTGAACCCAATTCCTTGGTTCCCAAAACGGGATTGTGGGAATCGGGGATAGGTATTAATTTTAGGAATATGGAATACTATTCAAAGAAAAACGATTTGAATAACATTGCAGAGCAGAATCATTGGCGAGGTACCAGTTTCTTGATTTTATTGCAAGGTGCTTCAAATTAAAATATAGATCTGCGAGTGCGCAATACTGTGCACCTCCCGTTGATTATCTTTCCTTTATAGTTATTGATATTGAATTACTAGCTCATTAATGGGTCTTACGGAACCATTATTACACAGCTCAGGAAATTACACAGATCACTTTTTAGCATAAATTTATATGTGCTTATACATTAAGCTCCATGTTTTCGTATTCCGCTAAATGGTAATTCAAGTTATTGATTCTTTACTATTTGAATAATTGGCTACGTAATCAGTTGGAGTTTCTCCAAAATGGGTTTTAAAACTTCGTCCAAAAGAAACCGGATTCTTGAAGCCAACCAAAAAGCATATTTCAGATACTGTTAGTTTCTTCTGTAATAATAGTTTTGCAGCCTGTTTTAAACGTATGGTTCGTATAAACTCTGTAGCTGTTTGATCGGTAAGAGCCTTTATTTTTCGGTACAGATGCACCCGGCTCATTCCAATTTCCTCACTTAATTTTTCAACGGTAAAATCAGGATCGGATAGATTTTCCTCAATTACTTTCATTGCTTTAACGAGCAATTTCTCATCTGGAGAAGCAATTGTGATATCTCTGGGTTCCAAACTAATCTCTATTTGGAAACGCTTTTTCAAACCCATTCTAATCTGAATCAGGTTTTTCACCCTAACGTCTAATAAACTAGGATTAAATGGTTTTGATATGTAATCATCAGCCCCCATCTTGTAACCGGTCAATTGATCTTTCACAGTATCCAAAGCAGTAAGTAATATTATAGGCACGTGACTAATTCTGGAATCGGTTTTTATTGCCCGGCAAAGTTCTAGACCATTCATTTCGGGCATCATTACATCACTAATAATAAGATCAGGTTCGGTTTCCATAACCTTCGCATAAGCCTCCTTGCCATTTTCCGCTTCCATTATTCGGTACTCTTGCTCCAAATTTTCGCGAATAAAGGTTCGAAGGCTATCATTATCTTCCACAATCAGAATCAATGGAGCCTCATTAGAGACTATTTTCTTTTGCTCATCTAATTGATCTGCGGTGCTTCTCATCTCATCCGCATTCAAATCCAAAATTCGTTTTACCGTAAACTCTTCCTGTCTCTCTGGAAAATCAGATTGTTCTAAACTAATTTCTTCATCCTTCAAATGTTCTTTACCAAGTGGCAATGCAATTCTAAAACATGAACCTTTCCCTTTTTCACTGGATACATAAATTTCTCCTCTGTGCAATTCTACCAAACTTCGGGTTAAGGATAATCCGATTCCGGTTCCAGTCTGATCATGTTCTCCCTGATAAAAGCGATCAAATATTTTCTCAACCTGTTCGGTGGTCATTCCCCTACCACTATCAGTAAGCTTAATTTCTAGCCTTCCATTTGCATAAGCATCCGTTCCGGAAGATTCAGAAGAACGTATATCAATTGATATATTTCCTCCCTTGGGTGTAAACTTAAAAGCATTAGACAAGAGGTTAAACATGATCTTATCCATCTTATCCCTGTCGAACCAAAGCAGTATTGAGTTGGAATCGGACTTCATTTCAAAACTGATTTGTTTTTCTTGTGCCAAATCCTCGAATGATTGCATTACTTCCGAAATAAAGCTGGAAATATTCGACTTCCTGGCATGAAGTTTCATCTGCTTATTCTCCGTTTTCCGAAAATCCATTAGTTGATTGATCAGGCGAAGCAATCGGCTCGCATTTTTATGCATCAACACATAATGTTTTTCAATGGAACTATTGCTTCCTCCAGAAGCTAATAATCGCTCAAGAGGTCCCAGAATTAAGGTCAATGGAGTTCGGAACTCATGGGAAATATTAGTAAAAAATCGCAACTTAACCTGATTCAATTCCCGCATCTTCTTTTTCTCCATCTGTTCAAACACCAATCTGTTTTTCAGTGCGATCCATTCGTAGGTATATCGATACAGTGCAATAAAAAGACAAGTTATTACAATAATGTATAATGAATAAGCCCACCAGGTTTTCCACCACGGTGGCAACACATTAATAGTAATGGATTTGCCCTGACTATTCCAAAGTCCATCGCAATTAGAAGCCTTTACTCTAAAAATATATTCACCCGGAGCTAAGTTAAAAAAGTTTACTAATCGCCTGTTGCCATCCATATACTGCCACTCTGCTTGAGCTCCTTCTAGTATGCAAGCATATTGTTGACTTTCCGGTAACAAATAAGACAAAGAGGCAAATTCAAAACTTAAATTATTCTGATAATATTTCATTTCAATCTCATCTATTGAGTTAATTGATTCCGGAATAAATGGCAATTCCCCTTCCTCATTTATCCGAACAGACTCTCCGGATATTTTAAGATCTGTAATCGCAATTTGAGGAAGGAAAGAAACATCTTCTATGCTATCAGGAAAGAAAGAGAAATACCCCTCGGTTTGAGTTCCCACAAATATTTCACCTTCCTGGGTTTTCCACAAAGGATTATGGGTAAAAAGCTCATCGCTTACCCGATGTTGAATCTTAAAACTCCTTACCCTTTTTGTTTGGAGATTAAATCGAGATATCCAATTCCTGGTTAAAACCCACAAATTTCCTATATTATCACCTATGATTCCAATAATTGAATGATCTGGAAAACCATCCTTCATTGCATACAAATCGAATTCATCGGAGTTTCTATTAAACCGCACCAAGCCTTTTGTTGATCCTAACCATATTACTCCTGATTCATCTTCATAAACAGCTGTAATATGATCGGTAGGCAGCGTTTTTAAATTCCCCTGATCATGATTGTAATGAACTAATTTTTTATTTTTTGGATTAAATCTGTACACCCCATCAAGACTGGTTGTAACCCAAATTTCACCTAATCCATCCTCGTAAACTATTTTCCGGCTATTTGCAAAACTATTTTTCTTCCTCTTCAGTCCCAAAGGAAAAGGGATCACCTTTGGAACTTCCTTTTTCAACTCATCCCTTTTTATCAAATCAATTCTTCCTTTTACGGTTCCAATCAAAAGATCACCTGAGGCCAAAGAAACAATTGAAGTAATATAATTACTGTTTAAATTACAATTTTCGACAATTAAATGGGTGAATTCCAGCTTATCGGGATTATAACGATCCAAACCGCCACCATTGGTTCCGAACCACATATTACCCGTTTGGTCTTCACATATCGAAAAAACGTCTCTATATGTGGATCTATTAATTTCACCCTTCCTATTTCGATAATAAGAAAACTTATTATTCGTACGATTGTAACTGCTCACTCCATTTTTAGAGCCAATCCAAAAATTCCCATTCCTGTCCTCAACAATACTATTTATTTCTTTCAAAAGCCATCTTTTGTAGGGATAATCGAGAAACTTGTAATTCCTAAAGTAGTTAGGATGAAAAGTAATTTTCACGATACCGTTGCCACGGGTTCCCACCCATAAAACACCTGTTCGGTCCATAAAAACACACCTCACAGTATATTCACTCATACTATTAACCGTTCCAGGCAGATCGGTATAGGGCGTTACTTTTATAAAACTATCACTCTTTTCAACGAAAGATTGGTTCTCATAAGTCAACTCAGCAAGACCATAGTTTTTGGTAGCCAACCAAATCTCGCCACTGTTTCCTTTGCAAATGGAGTTATAGGAATTACTCTCTAAGCCACTATACATTTCTTTATCAATGGTAATGAACTGTCCCGTTTCTTTATTCTGTTTTACTATCCCATTTTTATTAGTAGCTAACCACAGATTTCCATAAATATCCTCAACAATACCTTTTATAACATATTTCTTGCAGTCTTGAAATGGAGTTATTTCCATACCTGTCTGTTTCTCCTTCAAACGGAACAATTCTCCTGACGCAAAACAAACCCATAAACCACCATCTTTACATTTAAATAGGCAGGTAATCTTTTTCATGGGAAGAGGTATATTTGCCTTATCACCTATCTCATCAAATTCAGCTTTACTCAAATCCTCAAAGGATATTAAAGTTCTATTCTTTGAATTACCGAGAACCAATTTCTTCAAACCGTAATCTGTTCCAATCCAAATTCGCCCCTTATATCCTGATACTAAAGATGTAATATTCCCATTTGACTTCTTACTATTCGAGAAATCATTTTTCATTAAATATCGAGAAAACTTTTCTTGCCCAAAATGATAAAAATTCAATCCGTTCCGTGTTCCAACCCAAATTCCGGTACTATCAGGAGCCTCGCAAATAGCCTGAATAAAATTATTACTGAGAGTGGCAGAGTCTTTCTGGCGTGAATAGAAGCTTATAATATTATATCCATCATAACGATTCAGACCGTCTTTGGTCCCAATCCAAAGAAAACCTCTACTATCCTGAAAAATACAATTTACATTATTATGGGAAAGTCCGTCCTGTATAGAAATATTTTCGAACTTAGTATCACGAGCAAAACTATTGCTAATGTTGATAATAAAAACAATGCAAAATAATGTCAAAAACTCTCGAATAGCTACATTTACTCTGGTAAGATTTTTTTTCATTACGAATTTTTACTGTAAAATTGCCCATCTCAATAATACTAAAATATTTTTTACCAAAAACATTTTTGAACTAAAATATTTAATCATTTATTAAATAGAAAATACATTTCTAGTATTGATCTTTAAAACCAAAGGAGACATAACATTTCCTAAACAAACCAAAGTGTATTTCCGAAATTAGGATCTCTTTGAAAAGAACACTAACGCACAAAAAAAATACTAAAAGTTGGAAGAACATTTCATATCTAAATTCTTTATGGGAGATACTATCCAGCAAAGAGTGTAAATGGAATTTTAAGGGTTAAACTTTACTGAATTCAGTTCGGAATGGGAAGAGGTGGAACCTTGTTGCAATAAACACCTTTATTTTTGGTTTGTATAAATATCAATCTTAAATTATGAGTCAGTATGTAGGCTTGTATAAAATCTGGATATTGGGCAAATAATACTTTAAAAAAAGAAGCGAACCCATTTGCACAGCAAGCTCCCTTACTGGCTAAATCCCAATCTCTACTGATGATTTTACTGGTACTATAAACTAGTCATTTTCGTTTGCGAACATGTAAATAAGTCATTCGTTCCCAAATCGGAAAATATTAAATAATTACTGCTGACTGAAAGCCTTTTGAAGTAAACTTCTCAGGTGAATGCTCATGAAGTAATTTAATGCAATTCACCCCGATGGACATCTAATCTTTTTGCATCAATAATAACTTGAGTAATCTCAAAGTAGGAAAATATCTCTTCTGGTAAAAAAGTTTGTAGTGATCTTTAGTGGAATCCATGAGCTAAATAGTTTTATATCTCCACCAACTTTTCAATATGATGCCAAAAAAACCTAAAATCGAAAAATTAGGGCATAAAAAAAGACTGTTTCATTACTGAAACAGTCTTCATCCTTGGTACCCGGGGCGGGACTTGAACCCGCACGGCCGTGAAGCCACTGGATTTTAAGTCCAGCGTGTCTACCAATTCCACCACCTGGGCATCCTTACGGATTTTGAGCGAGAAACGAGACTCAAACTCGCGACCCCAACCTTGGCAAGGTTGTGCTCTATCAACTGAGCTATTCTCGCATTGTGCTTTTAAAAGT
>JADGFH010000370.1 GCA_016743925.1 Labilibaculum sp. | reverse complement strand
CAATGCCTAAAAAAGATGAAGTCATTGACACCTACAGACAAATGAAAATTTTTCTTGAAAATCAATTATAGAATGAAGCTTATCTAGAATCATTAAAAATAAAATCATCTTGATTTGCTGTTTTAAATCGAATTATATATATATTTACAACAGAAAATCATTAAAAGAAAAATAAGCAATGAGAGATATCGTTTGTAATTGTCAAATGGTTGACAGAAAATCTATAGATAAAGCAATTCACGAGAAGAATGCCACCACTATTGAAGAAATTCGTAGGTATACTGGAGCGAATACTGGATGTGGAAAATGCATAAGCTATATTAATAGCATATTAGATACAGAAGTCCCAAAAGTGACACAAAAAATAGATAAAACACAAGCAAGTAAATTTAAGCTGTGGTAAATTAAAGCTTCGAATCTCCCGAAGCTTTTTTTATGTTTTTACTTTTCGAACGACATCTATTATTGTTCCATCGACCCATTTAATTGCAGCAACAATTTCCTCAGATAACTGAATAAAATCCATTTTACCACAAATCCGTTCAGCTTCCTCTTTCAGCTCAAAAATTGTCTTTATTGGTAAATTAGTACCTTCTAGTTTCTTTAAAAGATCCGTTCGAAGAGGATTTATTGCGATTCCTCTTTCCGTAACAATCACATCAATCAATTCTCCAGGTCCACACAAAGTAGTAACACGATCTCTTACAACTGGTATGCGATTTCGAAACAAAGGAATAGGCAAAATAACAGTTTTACTAAATAAACAATTCTGCCAACCACCAATGCCGTGTAACAAATATCCATCGGAATGGGTAACTACATTGGCATTAAAATCGATATCAACCTCCGTTGCTCCAAGAATTGCAACATCGACCATATCAGCAAAATTTCCTTTGCCATGATAATTGTAACTTGTAAAAGGACTGGTCCATACATGATTTGAGTTTTCTCTCATTGAACGCACTCCTTCCAAATCAAAAGTTTGCCCATCTAGAATATATTCAACAATTCCCTCCTCAAGCATTTGCACCAAGTATTTATTACTGCCACCTCTAGCAAATCTTGCTTTAACACCCTTTTTTCTCATTATCTGAGCAAAATACTCAGCAATTGCCAATGACGTACCTCCCGCTCCTGCTTGAAAAGAAAACCCTTCTATTATGATTCCAATTTCATCACAAAACTTTGCAGTTAATTCAGCAATAAACAATCGATCTGGACTTTTTGTTATTTGAGTTGTACCTGAAACGATTCTTTCAGGAATACCGATCTGTTCTATTTCAACTGTGTAATCAACTAAATTCCCCTGAATTTGCCAAGGAATACATGGAAACGGAACCATATTATCAGTAAGGACAATTACTTTATCAGCATATTGAGAATCCGCAAGAGCGAAACCTAACAAACCTGAGGCTGAATTTCCTCTTAAGCCATTTGCATTACCGAATGAATCCGCACAAGCTGCTCCAATTATTGCAATATCTATATTTACTTCTCCATCTTGAATCGCCTGATAGCGACCTCCATGAGAGCGAAGAACTGCAACTCCATTCATTTTACCTTCTGAACAAAATCGTCCCAACGGACCATTCATACTTCCCTCAATTCGTGAAATGGTTCCGTCTTCGAGGTATTTAATTAAATGCTGATGACAGGGAAAAGACGCAGATGGAAACCAAACTAATTCTTTAACGCCCAACTCATGCGCAATATCAAAAACCAAATTAGCAATTAAGTCACCATCTCGGAAATGATGATGCGTCGAAATTACCATGCCATCGGATAAACCAGATCTAATTAAGGCGTCTTTTAGAGAATTTACCCGCTTGTTTCCATCAAAAGGGAAGTTTGCATTAGACGAAATTCGTGGATTATACTTCCTCCCCTTTGGGATATATTTTCCAATTCCCTTAAATGGCACAACTTTCTCACCATTTATTTCAGTTGGCACCAACCTACCCATAGCATTTTCAACCATTTTAAGCCTCATCACAATTCCTCCAATCTGTAGATAATAAGTTCATTTTAATAGCCATTTCAAGAATTTTAAGTTGTCTCTTCACAACAGGCGGGTCAATCATCTTACTCCCGATAGAAACGACAGCAATATTATTTCTTTCCGCTTCATCAAATGCTAAAATGATTTTTTTTGCTTTTTCAATCTCCTTCTTATTTGGTGCAAATTTTTCATGAATTACTGAAATCTGCCTTGGATGAATACATCCCATTCCTTGAAAACCTAATTCCTTTGATCTTTTTACATTCAAAGCTAAAGCATTCATGTCTTCCACATCAGAAAAAACAGAATCTATTGGTTGGATATTCGCCGCATTACATGCATTTACGATTCGCATTCTAGCGTATAAAGACTCAGTGGCTTTATCAGATCTTTGCACTCCTATATCAGCGGTATAATCTTCCAACCCTATTGCCATAGCAACGATATTTATTGAAGCTGAAGCTATTTCAGAAGCATTTTCAACACCAAGAGCACTTTCAATAATTGGCATCAGAAAAATATCCTGAATCATACCATGAATTTCTTTCAATCTTGATATTTCTTTTTCAACCAATAGAATACTTTCTGCAGATTCACATTTGGGAACTAAAATAAGATGTACATTATGCGGAATCAAATAGGACAAATCCTCAACTCCTTTTTGTCCTTGATTTATTCGAACCATTCTTTCAACGCCATAAAAGTTTTGTGAGCGTAAGGCATTTCGAATAAGAATTCGTGCCTCATGTTTCTTATAGATTGATACAGAATCCTCTAAATCTAAAATAATTGCGTTGGGTTGGTGAATGCCAGCATTCAACATCATGTGAGGTACATTACCTGGCAAATATAAGCGTGATAGCCTAAATTGGTCCTTGGCAGATTGATAATTATTTTCTGGAATAAAATCCAACAAAAATTCTTTATCAGTTTGGACTAATAATTTGATGGAAGCTTCTATTCTTGCAGCTAAAACATAGGATAAGGCACCATTGTCATTTATCTCCACGAAAGCATTCTGAACCTCATAAAAACTCAAAATTGAGCGACACAGCTCTTCAATTGATGAAGCATAAAAAACCTTTACTTTGGAATTTATAACAAGATCAATTCCTCCAGATTCTTTTAGTTCAATCTTAACGTGACATTCTCCTTTACTTTTAGAATTACTATTTCCTGCTTCACTTATTCGTTTTACAAGTTTCATAACCCAATATGTATTAAATAAAAAATCTAGAAAATAAAAAAGAGAAGCGAGAACATCAACAACCAGCTCCCACCTCTCCTTTCATACCATTTTGCATTTTATTTACAATATATTAAATATAAGGATTTTGTTCATTAATAAAACATTTCGATCACAGATAATTGTAATAAAATAGAAAAGGGAGCCTATTAGGCTCCCTTTTCAATATCTAAATGATGTTTAATTACATCAAGAAACTCAATAATATACCAGCTCCTACTGCAGAACCAATTACTCCAGAAACGTTTGGAGCCATTGCATGCATTAACAAGTGGTTTGTTGGATCATTTTCTAATCCCATAACCTGAACAACACGTGCACTATCAGGAACTGCAGAAACGCCAGCCGCACCAATCATTGGATTGATAGGACGATCTTTGGGTGAAAAGATATTCATAATTTTCGCGAAGATAACACCTCCAGCAGTAGCAACGATAAATGATGCTGCTCCTAATCCGAAAATCAAAATTGAATCTTTTGTTAAGAATACATCTGCTTGAGTAGATGCGCCAACAGTCACTCCTAAAAGAATCGTAATTGTATTAATCAACGCATTACTTGCCGTATCAGCTAATCTATTTGTAACCGTTGATTCTTTAAGTAGATTACCAAAGAACAACATACCCAATAGAGGTAAAGCTGTAGGTGATATAAATGCTGTTAATAATAGTCCAATAATAGGGAAAATAATTTTCTCAAGACGAGTTACCGCACGAGGTGGTTTCATCTTAATTTTTCTTTCCTTCTTGGTTGTTAACAAGTTAATAATTGGAGGCTGAATTACAGGAACCAATGCCATGTATGAATAAGCTGCAATCGCGATAGGTCCAATCAAGTTTTTAACCGTTTCCCCATTGGCCATTACATTCATACCATTGGCAAGTTTCGAAGACAAGAAAATCGCTGTAGGACCATCTGCTCCACCAATAATTCCTATTGCACCCGCTTCTGGTGGTGCAAAACCTAACCAAAGTGCTCCTAAGAAAGTAGCAAAAATACCTACCTGAGCTGCTGCACCCAAAATCATTAATCTTGGATTGCTAATTAGCGAAGAGAAATCGGTCATGGCTCCAATTCCCAAGAATATTAAGGGAGGATACCAACCATTTACTACCCCAGAATAAAGAATATTCAATACTGATCCTGGCTCGTATATACCTAATTTTAAATTAAAATCAACAGCCTGAAACATTGGAATATTTCCAATAATAACACCTGTTCCGATTGGAATTAACAATAGAGGTTCATAGTCATATTTAATAGCTAAGAAGATAAACACTAATCCTATTAAGACCATCAACAAATGACCCGCGGTAACGTTTGCGAAGCCAGTGAATTCATAAAAATTCTTCAAACCTACAACCGCACTTGAATTATTTTCACAATTAAGTAAAGGGTTAGCGAACTTAAGAATATCACCATCAACTTTGGCTATACGCGTACCAAGGTTAAGTTCTTCTTTAGTTGTATTGTAAGCGTTTGATCCTGAATTTGGATCACTATTTTTAAATAAGTGAGTTACAGTCTTAGGCTTAAATGTAATAATAACATTTTCTCCTTCGGTCTTCCAACTCCCACTAAAACGTTGTTTAACCGAGTCCATAATAAAAGTATGATCTCCTTTAAACTCAAATGTTTTATAACGTTTTACCGTTTTATCAGATAATCCAATTGGGTTTGGGATATAACCATCTGCATGATTTACCCATTTCCCTGTTGTTAGTTTTGCTGCGGTATCCGATGAATCTTGGGCAATGGCGCTAAAAGCTAGCCCCATTACCAAGATCATTGAGAATACCATTGAATAAAGTTTTCTCATTATATAGTTTTTCCCTTTTGTATGAAATTACGCTATTTCAACAAGTACGTCATCTTGAAGAACGCTATCGCCAACTGCAACCTTAATGGCTTTAACTGTTCCTCCTTTTTCAGCTAGTACATTATTTTCCATTTTCATTGCCTCCATCACCAAAAGAGTATCTCCTGGGTTGATAGAATCACCAACTGCAATGTTAATTTTAATAATACTACCCGGAAGTGGTGCTTTTACAGTAGCTGCTCCAGCTCCACCCTTTTTAATATTTCCTTCACCTGGCTTGTTAACAACAGCTTTGCGAACTAATCTAGGAGTTTTAGATGCTTTTTCTTCGATATGAACATCAACATCATAACTCGTTCCGTTCACTTCAATTTTGGCATTCGAACCTTGAAGATCTTTGATCTCAACGTCGTATTCTTGCCCTCTTATCGTAAATTTGAACTTCTTCATTTTAATTATCTTGGTTGATTCATTACTCCATAGATCTTAGAACTCCATGGTGAATAATTCTTAGTAACTTTTTTAATAGTGATGATATTGCTTTCCTCATCATGAATTTGGTCAAAGTGCAAGTGCAAAGCCATAGCAATAGCTGCATTAACACCACCTTCGATGTTCAAATCATCAACATCAGCGCAAGGTTTACCTTCTCTTACAAGCTTCTTTCTCAAGTTAAGTTGTAATAATTTAGGCAAGTTGATAAAAACAATAACCAGTAGTACCAATGCAATAAATACAATTGAATAACCTACAACAGCAACTGTCCATCCACCCTGACTTCCTATAGATAAAATATTCATTAACATAGAACGTTGTTTTACAATGGAATATTAGAATGTTTCTTTGGTGGATTCACTTGCTTCTTAGTCTGTAAAGACTGGAATGCGCGAATCACTCTGAAACGAGTATTACGTGGCTCAATTACATCATCGATATAACCATATGATGCTGCATTGTATGGATTAGCAAATGCTTCGTTGTACTCAACTTCAGTATCTGTAATAAACTTCGCTTTATCAGCTTCGTTCATTTCAGCCATTTTTCTTCCGTGAAGTACTTCAATTGCACCTTTTGCTCCCATAACAGCAATTTCTGCTGAAGGCCATGCATAATTTAAATCACCACGAAGTTGCTTACAAGACATTACATCATG
>JADGFH010000369.1 GCA_016743925.1 Labilibaculum sp. | reverse complement strand
AGTTGATACTTGTATCTGTAGTTTTTAGAAATTTTATTTTTCGATGCCTGATAAGTTTTAAATATTAGTTGCTTTACTTCAGAGTTCTGCTTATTATAGAAATATCTTGTAAAGGTTTTATTTTGATATTTATATAAATTTGCTTTCCCTTCTACTAACACCTTTAAAAAAATTTGTTTCTCTTCGTAAATAGGATCTTTTTGCTTGCTCAGGTGACTAATGTTCTCACTTGAGATATCAATGTTAACAGTAAATCGAACAAATTTAGAAATTCCATATATTCCAAATTCTTTGACCGATTTTAGATTCAAAGTTTCTGGAGTTGTATTTTCTGAAAGTATAAATTTGAATTCTGTAGGATTATTTTTCCAATCAAGATTCTTAATTAAACAATCAATTTTTTCACCTGAATTATTAATGTAGTAAGCTTTTTCGAAAGCAATTTGGGAATAACAATTAATAGTTAATACTATTAATAAGAAAAATAGAAGGTGTTTTTTCATTTTAGTGTGATTTTGGCATTTAATTTATATGTTGTTAATCTTTGTTAGTCAGAGTGTTTGCTTTTAATTAGATGGTAAATAAAATATGGCTGTATTAGATTTAATCCAGAAATGTTAAAAAAAAGTGAATATAGTTATCTTTCCTTATCTGGCAAAGAAATCATAAGAAAATATATTGGTAAATAATTTGGTATTGCTGTGGAGTTGAAATGCCCTCTTGGTAAAGAAAACAGTGATGGGGAATAGGTGATGTTATTAAAGAATAATTCCTAATTTTGTTATTTTACTTTTAAAACAATCTAAAATTATAATTGATGATTTGACTTTCCTGATCGGCCGATTTTATTATGGTTTGATAAGTGGATGGCGTATTGTTTAAGAATAGTTTAAATTCCCGAATAAAATGGGCTTGATCGAAATATCCAGCATCAACACCAATGCTAGTTAGCTTTTCGTTACTATCAATTAGACTACAAAGTGCTTTTCGGAATTTTATTAAGCGTTCGAATCGTTTCGGACTAACACCAATAATCTTCGAAAAATGGCGATTTAGCGTGCTGTAATTAGTTTTGTTCTGTTCGCAAAATTCTTCGATAGAAATCATTTTGTGCTCACCTCTAAAATATTGATAGTAATCTCGAAGTAATTTTGCTTTTCGATAGTTCGCTTCATCGAATATTTCAGATAGTTTCTTGGTAATTGCTCTGATTAATTCATCAGGGTTTTTCGTTTTAATATTTGTAGCAAAATCTTCGAAAGCTTTGCTTGCACAACTAAAATTAAGACTCGTATTACTGATTTCTCTACCCGATAACTGACAAAAGGAATGTAAACCATGAGGATAAAATCGAATACCAATCAATTTTGTTCTTTTGGGATAATGTAAATAGCTCGATTGTAAGCTTAATCCTTCTATTTGTGGATTGTCTACATGCTTTTCATTATGAGAGTAGCAAGAGTTTTCTAGAGGGATAATTAGATTAATGTATTGATTTGGAGGTACAGCAATCGTTATATCATCCTCCAAATTTTCCAGAATCCAGATTCTTTCAATTAAATCGGGATAGCATTCTGCTTTGTATGTTTTTATATGTAACACGTGCAATTACTGATTAAGGTGTATCGTACAAATGTAGATAGATTTTAATAGATTTAGGTATTTGCACTTTGTATTTGAGAATCTGAATATTACCCAAAAGTTATTAAACGTTGATGGGTATTATTTATTTAATACGTTCATTTGATTGTGAAATTGCTTTGTTTTATATTATAATTCGGCAGCATAAAAGAATGCTTCTGTTGAATTATCGGTAAAAAGAATGCGATTGCCTTCATCGAAAACTAGCGTACCTCCATTTTTGAGTATTTTCTTTTTTGTAGCTTGTAAATCAACTACCCCAAAGCATGAAACCCAGTATTCATATTTTCCTTTCAACTCATTGGGTATTTCAATAATATCTGAAATATGTTCATTGTTCTTATTGAAGACATTATATACACCTTGTTCAAGTTTTTTTATTTCCCAATCAAAAATCCCAAGATAAAAAGGGATGATATTATCCGCATCAGACACGTGTAATTCATTCCACACAAGTGAATTGGGCGTGTTTTGTGTTCGAGTGCTTTCTAAGTAATCTCCTTCATATATTGTAAATCCTGAACCTTGAGGATCACGAATAAGTGCAACTTTTCCATAGCCTTGAATATCTTCGGTCATTTCAATTATACCACCTAATTTCCGTGCCTTTTCTACTGTTTTATTAACATTGTTTACCTGGATATATGTCATCCAAAAATGCGGCATACGCATTTGTTTGAATTTTTCAGGTGTTTCGTACAAACCAATTATTGCTTCATTGTTCAGGTAAGCGGTATGGTATTCATATTCTTTATAAAATTTCCAAGTGAAAACTTCCTCATAAAATGAAATGGATTCATCTGGATTATAAGTTGATAAATCGGAGAATATAGGATTGTTTGCTTTCATCGTATAGCGTTTTTAATATTTGTTAATACTTTTTCCGTTTCCAGATTTCTTTATAAGGCTGGTCATCTATCGTCATTTCTACCGTTAAATCGTCTACATTCAAAGTAAATTTCACCTGATAATTATTCCCATTGGGCATGTACATTTTTCCAATAGTATATTGGCCATTTCTGAAATACATATCCTCTAAAAAATAATCTTCTTTGTTCTTCTTTTCTTCGAATTCATTCTTCCCATCATTGTAATAATGGATTTTAGCGAAATACTGATTTTCATATTTTACAATTTCATATATCGCTGCATTATATTCGTTTTTTACTTCCCAAATTCCGAGAATATCATCGCCAGATTTATTTTGCTTTAATTGTATTTTATTGCTTTCGCTGGATTGATAGAGAATACTATCGCCTTGATATTTTTCATTTTTAATTTTGGAAATACGTTCCGCTATCATTTCCTTCTTGGCTTTTTCATTTTTAGTTTGACAAGATGTAATACCTAGCAAGAGAATTCCAAGAATTATTATAAGATTTCTGTGCATTCTATGATAATTTATCGTTTACAAAACAAAAATACGTGTTGACTCCCAATTAGTATTTGATTCATATCAAAATCGAAAGAATGGATTAAATTTCTTTAATTCGGAAAGCTATCTCCTTTAAACGTAGCCAATTTTGGTAATACAAGGGAAGGCTTACCATACTTTCTATGTATTGATATACATACATTATTAAGGCAAATAAAACACCGTATTCGATTTCTCCGGAGGATACTGATATCGTAATTGAAGATAAAAGTAATACCATCATTATTAGCCAACTTACCGAATAGTTAATGGTTTCGATATCGGATAATTTAATATTCCACTTCATTAGTTTGAGTAAATGTAAATGCAATTTGGATTGTTGATTAGTAGCAACAACATTTACTTGCTCTTCCATTTCGTTATTAAACCAAGAATTGTAACGTAATGTTTTCTGACTGCTCAACAAATAGATGCCTATTACAATTAATCCTACGATTATTGTACCTATAAATATTTTGACATTTAAAAAAGCAATAATCGCAATTACTCCAATTAAGCCAATGCTATGCTGAATTATATCTGGTAGTTGATCTTCGGCAAAACGTACCATTTCACCTAACATGTTCAAACGAGCTGTTTTAATAGAATGGCTTTCTTGTGGCATTAGCTTGATGGTTTCTCTGCACACTTTTGTATAAATTTTGGCATAAAACCTAGAATCGTACATCCGACGAAATCCTCCAATAAGAATAATAAAGAAACCCAATACTCCCAATTGTAATATACCCGATACATCTTTGTTTAAGATTCCACCAATGGCTTTCCCAATAAATAAAGGGAACAAGATGCCGAGAAAAGCTTCAAATAAAATTAATAGTAGGGTAAATGTTAATCGATAAGAATATTGTTTTAGAATTTTTTTAATATCCATAATAAAGCCAGTTTACAACAGGTTCTGAATACCATAAACTCCATAAAGACAATATCAACCATAGACCTGTAATGATCCAGAATAGGACAGGGCTTTCATCTCTTGAAATATTGTCGAGGAAAAAAGCATTACGGTTTTTAATTCCTTGTAAACTCCAAATAATGAACAAGGCAGCAAAATAAAAATTAACTAAATTAAAATAGAAAGTTGGTGGTAATAACAGTAATGCAATAAGTGTTTTCCATTTTATATTTTTAGATATCTTTTTAGTTTGATTTGATATTTTACCAGTATTGGCTTCTTGGGGTATTGTTTTATTTTTAGCATTCCATTTTTCACATGCCTTATAAACTTTCCATGTTCCATTTTCCAATTCTTCAGGAGACATTTTAGATGGACTATAAACAGCGTGAGTTCCATCATATTTAGACCAATCTTTGGTTAATATACGCCCTTCTTTATCCAATTTATTATAGGTTTCGGAACCGGGAAATGGAATCATTAAATGCGGATATGCAGTATCTACACCAACTTCTTTAATAAAATCAAAAGTTTCGTCGAAAATTGATGTGTCGTGAGCATCAAATCCGAAAAGAAAATCACCAACTACTTCAATGCCATATCCCTTTACAATTTGAACATATTCTTTTATTTTCTCTGGTTTAACAAAACCTTTTCCTTGTTCTTTTAAAGCTTCTTCCGAAGGAGTTTCAATTCCAAATAATAAGGTTTTTACACCAGCTTTTTGTGCTGCTGCAAGCAAATCTTTATCATTGGCAATAAGAATGGTTGTTTCACCATAGAAGTTCATTTTGAGCGGGGCTAAGGCTTCAAATAATTCCAATGCATACTTCTTGTTATGCGTTAGGTTATCGGAATGCAATTCCACCCATTCAACACCTTGTTTTTTGAGGGCATTTACCTCTTCCACAATATTAGCAATAGGACGTAAGGTAAATTTGTCAAAGAATTTATGAACTAGGCAAAAATCGCAGTGCATAGGACAACCACGACTTACCACAACCGACCATGTCCAATTGTATTTCGATACAGGAATAAGGTGTGTTGGATAAGGTTTTAACTCAGCCAAATCAAGCTGTGAAGTGCGCTTGTATATAGCTTGTAAAGATTTGTGTTCAATATCCTTAAAAATATCTTGCCACAATCCTTCTGATTCCCCAACGATTAGAGTTTCGGCATTTTGAGCAGCCTCGCTTTGAAAAAAATAAGTATGCAAACCACCTAAAATTGTTGCTTTCCCATTTTCGCGGAATTTTTTAGTAATCTCGTAAGCACGATATGCATCAGGTGTTGACATGAAAACGGCAACTACGTCTGCATCCGATTTAAAATTGGTTTTCATGCCAATTGTCTCATCACACATTTCAATTTCGGTTCCATCTGGCATTGCGGCTGCAGCGGCAAAAATATTTTGTGGTGGTCCGCCTGTTTCAGCTTTGTATTCTGAATAAGAACTGCCGCCTGATGCTTTGATTAAGTAAACTTTCATTATATGTATTGTTTGTCAATTTTAAAATTTAATAGCAATGCGAGTTATTGGGTTTCGGTAAGGTGAATCATGTTCATTATTTAGTTTGAAATTTAAAGACATAGCTAAAGTTAAGCCTTCTATTAAAGAATGTTCGTACCCAATACCAACTAATGGCGTGTAATTATTAATATTATAATCGTATTTTCCAGATTGATCTCTGTAAACTCCGTTGCCAAATAAAGCTTCAAATGAAGTTTGTAAAAAAACGTTATTTATGAATGACTCTTTATGCTCAAATGGTACAAACTGTAAAAACATTTCACCACCTAAGTACCATATTTTATCCTTAACTTCTAATTTTTCATTGATATTCGCTTTATTTTTAAAAACAGAATTTTGTGTAGAATAGAACGAAACTGTTGGTCCTAAGCCTAAGTAGATTTTCGGTGCAATCCGAACTGCCACATTTGGAGTTATTTCAATTCGATCTTGGAATCGACCAAAATCAACTGATGCGCTTGCTCCAAAAGTTATAGCTTTATTCGACTGTGCCATTAGGCCATTACTAGCAAGAACTATAAGAGTGATCAAAAATGCTTTTTTCATTAGTCTATTTATTTAATTAGCAAAAAGTATACAAATTTATAGCTAAGTAAACAGACCAAATTTGACTTATGTCAAAAAATCACTTTTTTCCACGAATGCGGCTCAATGTTTCTTGTGAAATTCCAAGAAAGGAGGCGATTTGCCCTAACTTGACTCTCTGTTCAATATTTGGA
>JADGFH010000368.1 GCA_016743925.1 Labilibaculum sp. | reverse complement strand
ACCTTCTACGTAATCGCTAAAGCTATCAATTCCTAAATCCTCAATTGATTTTTTGCAGAATGAATAAATAAAAGCTGATGCCAAACGAGCATTGGTTACCAATGGTACGTTCAAGTCAATCGCAGTTCTCCTGATTTGATAATCGTTATTCAGCTCCGTCTTGCTTAAGTTTTTTGGTATATTAATTACCAAATCAACTTTACGGTCTTTTATCAAATTTTGAGCTGTAATTTCAACATCTTCATCGGGCCAACCTACACTTTCGATGGTAACACCGTTCTCTTCCAAGAATTTTGCAGTACCTCTTGTACCATACAATTTATGCCCTCTTTCTTCAAGCATTTTTGCACTTTTCAAAAGTTCAATTTTTGAACGAATAGGGCCGCTACTAATTAATATGGCACTCTTCGGTATGCGGTAACCAACTGACAACATTGCTTTTAATATCGCATCGTAATAATCAGCTCCTAAACAGCCAACTTCACCTGTTGAAGACATATCTACACCCAAAACCGGATCTGCTTTTGATAGTCTTGAAAAGGAAAATTGAGAAGCTTTTATTCCGATATGCTCCAACTCGAACATGGAAGGTAAATTGTTTGGAATATTAACTCCTAGCATTGCCTGAGTGGCAGTTTCGATAAAATTAAAGTCCATAACCTTCGAAACAAAAGGAAAACTTCTACTTGCTCGAAGATTACACTCAATTACTTTTATATCGTTATCCTTAGCTAGCAACTGCATGTTAAAAGGACCTGTGATATCAAGTGATTTTGCAATTTTACCCGCAATTTTACGAATTCTTCTAATTGTTTCGAAATACAATTTCTGAGGAGGAAATACCAATGTTGCATCACCCGAGTGTACTCCGGCAAATTCAACGTGCTCGGAGATGGCATCAATTACAATCTCACCGTTCTTAGCTACTCCATCAAACTCAATCTCTTTTGCTTCTTGAATAAACTCACTAACAACAACAGGATACTGTTTTGAAATTTGCGCAGCTAAATCAAGAAAATGACCTAGTTCATCATGATTAGAAACTACATTCATAGCAGCTCCTGAAAGCACATAACTTGGTCGAATCAAGACAGGAAACCCTACTTCTTCAATAAAGTCATTAATCGCTTCCTTACTAGTTAATTCATTCCACCTAGGCTGATCAACTTTCAAATCATCAAGCATCGCTGAGAAAGTCTGACGATTTTCAGCTCTATCAATCGATTCTGGAGATGTTCCTAATACCTTCACATCTGCTTTGTGCAAGCGCATTGATAAATTCTGAGGTATTTGTCCACCTACCGATACGATTACGCCTCTCGGAGATTCTAAGTCAATGATATCTAATACTCTCTCGAATGATAGCTCATCGAAATATAAACGATCACAAACATCGTAATCAGTACTTACTGTTTCTGGATTGTAGTTGATCATTACAGATCTCAAACCTTCTTTGTTTACAGCATTTAGGGCATTTACACTACACCAATCAAATTCAACAGAGGAACCAATTCGGTAAGCTCCAGAACCCAAAACAATTACTGATTTATTATCATCCTCGTATGTGATATCATTTTCATCACCACTGTAGGTTAAATAAACGTAGTTTGTTTGTGCAGGATACTCCGCAGCAAGTGTATCAATTTGCTTCACCACAGGAACAATTCCTTTTGCCTTACGATGTCTTCTCACCTCTAAAAGCTCATCTTCCATATCAGTTATCTCTGGCTTTAATACAAAGCGTGCTAACTGAAAATCAGAAAATCCATATACTTTTGATGCCTTAAGTAATGCATCAGGTAATTCCTGTAAGTTGTTATATTTCTTAAGATCCCACTTTAATTTTGCAATGTGTTCTAACTTACTTAGAAACCATTTGTCAATTTTTGTAAGGTCATGTATTTTATCAATAGAATATCCTTTCTCAAAAGCTTGCGCGATAGAGAAAATACGCATATCTGTTGGATGGCTTAACTCCTGATCGACATCATCGAACTTTGAATGAACATTTCCAACAAATCCGTGCATTCCTTGGCCAATCATACGTAAGCCTTTTTGAACAGCTTCCTCGAAGTTACGACCCACGGCCATTACTTCTCCTACACTCTTCATGCTGGAACCAATCTCTTTGGTTACACCTTCAAACTTATTTAAATCCCAACGAGGAATTTTACAAACTACATAATCCAAGGCTGGTTCGAAACAAGCTGTTGTTGTTTGCGTTACAGCATTTTTTAGTTCGTGCAAAGCATAACCTAAACCAAGTTTCGCTGCTATAAAAGCCAAAGGATAACCAGTTGCTTTTGAAGCCAATGCCGATGATCGTGACAAACGGGCATTTACCTCAATTACACGATAATCTTCAGAATTAGGATCGAGAGCGTACTGAACGTTACACTCTCCCACAACGCCAAAGTGACGAATAATCTTAATTGCTAAAGATCTTAGTTTGTGGTATTCTGAATTTGTTAATGTTTGCGATGGTGCAATTACGATACTCTCTCCTGTATGGATTCCCAGTGGATCAAAGTTTTCCATATTACAAACCGTAATACAGTTATCATATGCATCTCTAACGACCTCGTATTCTACTTCCTTCCAACCCTTTAAAGATTCCTCAACCAATATCTGACTTGAATAGGATAAAGCATTCTCAGCTAACTTCTCCAATTCATCCATATTCGAACAGAATCCACTTCCTTGTCCACCCAAAGTAAAGGCAGCGCGAATAATAATTGGGAAACCAAGTTTCTCAGCTGCTTTTAAAGCTTCAGGAATCGATCCTACAGCGAATGATTGTGGAGTTTTTACGTCAATGGTACGAAGTTCGTTCGCAAATATCTCTCTGTCTTCAGTTTTAATAATGGTCTCGATTGGAGTACCTAAAACTTGAAGATTGTATTTCTTTAGTAATCCGGCATTGAATAACTCAATACCACAGTTTAATGCAGTTTGTCCTCCAAAAGCTAAAAGGATTCCATCAGGTTTTTCTTTTAAGATTACCTGCTCTACAAAATGAGGAGTAACGGGCAAAAAATAAATTTGATCGGCAATTCCTTTCGAAGTTTGTACAGTTGCAATATTTGGATTGATCAAAACCGTATAAATACCTTCTTCCTTCATGGCTTTTAAAGCCTGAGAACCAGAATAGTCAAACTCCCCTGCTTCACCAATTTTAAGTGCTCCAGAACCTAATACCAGTACTTTCTTAATATCTTGCTTCATGTTATATGCGTATTAAAGGGCTAAACTATTTTTTATTGCTTTTAAAATCTTCCATCATTTCGATAAAGTCATCGAATAAGAACTCTGTATCTGTTGGTCCACTAGATGCTTCAGGGTGAAACTGCGATGCGAAAAATGGTTTGCTGGCATGCTTAATACCTTCACAAGTATCATCATTTGCATTTACAAACAATGGCTCCCACTCTTTTGGCAAAGTGTCCATATTAATTGCATATCCATGATTTTGTGAGGTAATAAAACAACGCTTACTACCTTTCAAAACAACTGGTTGGTTGTGACTTCTGTGTCCATACTTCAATTTGTAAGTATCAGCGCCAGCTGCTAAAGCCATAAGTTGTGTACCTAAACAAATACCCATTATTGGTGTATCCTTTTCGAAAACAGATTGTAAATTAGCGATCGCTTTCACATTTTGCTTTGGATCTCCTGGACCGTTCGATATAAATAGTCCATCATATTCTTCGTTCGTGAAATCATAATCGTGAGGCACACGAATAACTGTAGTGTCACGTTTCAATAAACAACGAATAATATTATTTTTCACACCACAATCAAGCAATAATACTTTGTGTTTTCCATCTCCATAAACAATCTTTTCGGATGTGCTTACCTGCGCTACAAGGTTCTCAAGATTTGGATCCTTCCATTCTGGCTCAACATCTTCGAAAACAATTTTCGCAAGCATACTTCCTTGTTCACGAAGCTTCTTCGTTAATGCTCTTGTATCAACACCATAAATGCCTGGTATTTTATGCTCTTTCATCCAATCACCTAAACTAAGGCTTGCATTCCAATGGCTAAACTCCTCTGTGTAATCAGAAACAATAAAAGCCGACACTTGAATTTTTTCAGATTCGTAAAAACGGAACAGATCATCCTCTTGAAGTGTTCCTGGAACACCATAATTCCCAATTAAAGGGAAAGTACTCACTAAAATCTGTCCTCGGTAAGAAGGATCAGTTAAGCTTTCAGGATAACCTGTCATGGCTGTGTTAAACACCATCTCCCCTGCAATGGATTCCTGATAACCAAAAGATGTACCGGTGTACTCCGATCCATCCTGTAAAATCAATTTAGCTTTTGTCTTCACTGACATAAAAGTTCTATAAAATGGTTTATAATTAGTTTTTTATATTGTATTAGAACAGAATTAAAGACTGCTCTTATATTCTATTCAATAAATTCATGTAGGCTTCTTTCGTTTTGTTGAAATTAAAACCAACGAATATATCATTCATCTTATCCACGATCTTATCGTTACACAAGTTCCCAATACTGCCTTCATGAACATGCTTCACTTTTCCATCGTATTCAAAATTGCCTTCTTCAACAATTTGTCCAATCTTCTTATAAGCATCTCGGAAAGGAATTCCATCCAAAACCATTTGGTTAACTTCCTCTACCGTAAACATGTATTTGTAGCGCTCGTCTTTAATCGCTTCTTTATTGATTTTCACATTGGATAACATGATTCTAGTCATTTCAATACAAGCAATCATTTTATCAAAAGCAGGCATGAAAAATTCCTTTGTCAACTGATAATCTCTATGATATCCCGATGGAAGATTCGATGTTACGGCCTGAATTTGAGCAGGCAACATCTGCAATGCATTTGCATGAGCACGAATCAATTCAAAAACATCAGGATTCTTTTTATGAGGCATAATGCTACTACCAGTAGTTAATTCATCAGGAAAACTTAAGAAATTAAAGTTTTGGCTGTTGTACAAACATGCATCCATAGCTAATTTACCAATAGTCATAGCCATATTAGCCAATGCCGAAAGAACTGTAAATTCCATTTTACCACGTCCCATTTGTGCATAAACAACATTGTAGCTTAAATCTCTAAAGCCTAACAAGTCTGTTGTCATTTGCCTATTTAATGGAAAAGATGATCCGTAACCCGCTCCTGATCCCAAAGGATTCTGATTTACCACCTTGTAAGCAGCTTGAAGAACCATCATATCATCAGATAAACTTTCGGCATAAGCACCAAACCACAAACCAAATGATGATGGCATTGCTACCTGAAGGTGAGTATATCCAGGTATTAAAACATTTTTATTTTTGTTACTTTTTGCGATTAACTCATCGAATAGAAGTCTTCCTTCTCGTACTATTTCTTCTAGTTTATTTCTTGTAAATAATTTTAAATCTAAAAGAACTTGGTCATTTCTAGATCTTCCACTATGTATCTTCTTTCCTATATCTCCTAAAGTTTCTGTTAACTGATATTCAATTTGAGAATGAACATCTTCAATACCATCTTCAATTAAGAAATCATCATTTTTTATCGAAGAATAGATTTGACGCAATTCTTCCTGTATCAATTTCAATTCTTTCTTTTCTAATAATCCAATAGATTCAAGCATCTCAATATGTGCCAGTGAACCCAAAACATCAAATGCTGCAAGTTGTAAATCTAATTCTCTATCCATACCGACAGTGAACTGTTCAATTTTCTTATCAACTTTTACGCCTTTGTCCCAAAGTTTCATAGTAATTCTTTTTATAGGTGCTAGTGTATGTTATTGTTTAATCCATTTCGTCTTTTTCGATCAAAAATCTAATCGAGTTTCAAACCATCCAACAAGTTATAATATTTTTTGATTCCATCTCCAATTTCATTTATGTAGATGAACTCGTCAGCAGTATGTGAACGTGCAGAATCTCCAGGACCTAATTTTACTGTTGGAAATCCTTTCATTATCGCCTGATCTGAAGTTGTTGGTGATCCATAATATTTCATTCCTAAGCTTAATCCATTCTGTATTAATGGATGATCCAATGGAATGCCAGATGAATTCATTCTGAATGAACGAGCTGAAACTTTACTTTCCAACTTTTCTTTGATGATAGCGAATGCCTTTTCGTTCGTATAATACTCGTTTGTACGTACATCAACAACGAACTTACACGATGATGGAACTACATTGTGCTGTGTTCCTGCATTAATTTGAGTTACAGACATTTT
>JADGFH010000367.1:1797-6224 GCA_016743925.1 Labilibaculum sp. | reverse complement strand
GTATCCGACAAGCTTGGTTTTGTTTGCATCACGAATAATTTGAACAGAATTAACTGCACCAATTCGCTTTGCTAAAGGATCAATCTCATCCAAAAATTGGATAACATCTTGTTTGTATGGAATTGTAACACAAAATCCTTTTAGGTTATTGTGTTGGTTCAGAGTCTTTGGAAATTCATTTATTGCTGGCAGTTCAAAGTTTAAAAAATCTGCAATAATGCCATCATTTTTAAATTTATCTGTAAAGTATTTCTTAGAGAAAGAGTGCCCAAGTGGGTAGCCTAGAATTCCAAATGTATCCATGTTTGTTTATTTTGATTCAGGAGAAAATTTTTCCATTATCCAAATTAATAAGAAGCCAGCAATTGCAAGAAGGATTCCATATAGTAATTGAGAATCTTGTTCTAGTAGGCTTTCGAAAGTGCCTGGTAGAATATTATCTTGTATCAATGGTTTTTCTACACCATGTCGATCAACAAAGGTAGAGACTGTTTGTTTCCAAGGCCACACTTTGTTTAAAGAGCCAATCATAAAACCCGAAAGCAAACCAATGGTCATGTTATGATATTTCTTAAGCAACCAACTTAATAGGTTAGAGAAGCTTAAAAGTCCAACAACAGCTCCACAACCAACAACAGCAATTACATCTAGCTTAAAGGTACTTAATGCATTTAAGATGTACTCATATTTACCTAAAAGTAGAAGTATGAAGGCTCCTGAAATTCCAGGGAGAATCATTGCACAAATTGCCAATGCTCCAGATAGGAATAGGAACCAGTAGGAGGTAGGCGTTTCGGCTGGAGTTACGACAGTCACCATATAGGCTATGCCAACTCCAATCAAAAGGGCTATAATTGTTCGCCATTTCCATTCTGTTATTTTTTTAGCAATTACGATAGCCGATGCTACGATTAAGCCAAAAAAGAAGGACCAGATAAGAATTGGCTGTTCTTCTAAAAAGTATTTAATAAGTTTTGCAAGTGACAAAAAACTAACCGCGATTCCAAAGATTAGTGCCGATAGGAAATTGCCATTAACCGCCTTCCAAAAATCTTTTATCTTGAATTGGAATAGTAGTTTAACTGCACTACCATTAATTGACTTAAGACTATTGATTAGCTCTTCGTAAATTCCAGTAATAAATGCAATTGTTCCTCCAGAAACACCTGGTACAACATCGGCAGCACCCATTCCCATTCCTTTAAGCGAAATGAAAAGGTAATTTTTAATTTGTCTAGACATAGTTAATGACTTGAGAATCAATAATGGCTTAAGTGAACCTTTATTGTTTTGTTTGAATCAGTTTTGTAAAGTGCTTGTTATCCTTAAGTTCAGGAAATTGAAGAAAAATGTCATCAATGTTTTCAGAATCAATATCAATTGCTTTTCTGATATAATGCTCCGATGCACCTAAATCACCCGTTAGTGCATAATATGCAGCTAAATTACTTAAGAGTTGTGGGCAATTGGGTGTTTGGTTAAGACCTTCCAAAAGCACATCAATTGCAGTATTTTCGTTTTCATTCTGATGGTAATATTCAGCTAGCGTAATTGAGTAAGTTGAATCGTAAGGATCCAATTCAATAGCTTCTCTAAATGCTTCTACCGCTTTTTGAGGAGACTCAGCTCTTGCATAAGCAGAGCCAAGGGCAAACCAATAATCGGAATTTGTATCGTCTAATGTTTTTGCCTTTTCAAGGTATACCAAACTCTCGTCTATTTTATCTTGATACATCAGAATTAAGCCCATTCCAAACCATGGATCTGCAAGGTTTTCATCTGCTTTAATCGAAGTCTCGTAATTGATTAAAGCTTGCTCATATTCATTTAGTTTCTCAAAACATTCTCCTATGTAAGAATAGGTTGATGCATGATCATCTTCAAATTCAAGGTATTCAGTATAGCATTTAATAGCTTCTTCGAAAAAGCCTTGGTTCGCCATTGCGTTAGCCTTGTTAAAGTAGGCTTTGCTGTGCTGATCATTAATTGCTAAGGTATATTCGTATGCTTCTACGGCTCTTGCAAAATTTCCTACACGATTAAACACAATGCCAATATTGTACCATGCATTATCCGAAAAAGGATTCAATTCAAGAAAACGATCGTAGGTAACAATGCTCTTTTCGTCTTGTGCAGTCTTTTCATAGCAGTAGGCTAATTCGAACAAAACTTCTGAATCTTCTTCATCCAATTCTAAAGCTTCTTCTAAATAATCGATTGCTAAATGAAACTGACTTAATTGTTCAAAAGCCAATGCAATTCTAAACAATAGATCTTCATGATTGTCATAACTGACTTCTAGAGCCTGGTCGAATTCATTTTTAGCACTATCATGCTTTCCTAAAAGGTTGTATATGTTTCCTTTTAATAGGAATATTTCTTTGTTGGATGATTCAATCTGCTGCACTTTATTCAAAATAGCAAGTGCCTCAAGATGTTGGCCTCTGTCCACAAGGATTTGAGCCTTTTTAATTTGTAAGGATATGGCAGCTGGATGCTGCTTGTTAGCAATGTTCGAAACTTTTACTGCTTCCGAAAGATTGCTCTTTTCAATATAGTGATCAATGATGCTCTCGAATTCATGCACATCGAAATAGTAAAGCGTTTCAGCTTTAACCATTTCTTCAAAGCGACTTACGAGTGTAAGTGCATCATCATCAAGATAGTTTTCTGTATTATCTATCATTTATCAAATTAAAATGATTATTGCACTGCAAAAATAGGATTAATTTTAAAATATTCAAGTTAATAGATATTAACAAAAATTAGTCCATATTGCTATATTACCCAAAATAAAAGGCCTCAGTTAGCGAGGCCTTTGTTAATTATAAGTTTCTATGTTCTATTCTTAGTAGGTCGAATACTGTTTTTACCGGATTAAAGCTGATAATTGGTACCTCAACAAATATGGTATTCCAGTCGGACATTGCTCCATTCCATAAGCCAGGTAATTCCATAGCTTTCAGGTCATTTCCATTGTGCGATTTTTGTGAGATAAAACCGGTTTGTTTGTCTATGAATTGATGCAAATCAAACTTGTTTCCTTTGTAATCCTTAATACCACATACTAAATCTACTGGATTGAAATGAGTTGCTCTATCAAGAATATTCTTTTGTCTTACATCTTGCATGTCAATTTGTGAACCTTCCACAATTTGCAGAGATACCGACCCATCTGTATTTCTTGACCAGAATGGCCCTCCACCAGGCTCTCCTTCATTTTTCACCATTCCACAAACACGAATTGGTCTGTTAAATTTCGAAATTAGGTATTGTTTTGCCTTTTGAGGATCATCTACTTTTAAACTTGCTGGAGCTTTAGTGCAAAGCTTATTCTCCATAAATGCTAGCATTTCATCTAACAAGTCTGGCGTAATATCCTTGTCTTCTTCCAGTACTTTAAGGTATTCAAAAAGGAATGCTTGATATTCCAACAAAACTCCTGCTAATACCTTTTTGTATTGATAGGTTGTTTCTTTCAATCGATCAGGAACAATATTATCAATGTTTTTAATAAATACAACATCAGCAATTAATTCATTTAAATTTTCGATTAAAGCTCCATGTCCACCTGGTCGAAACACAATAGATCCATCTTCGTTACGAAAAGGTTCATTTTCTAGATCAACAGCAATTGTATCTGTCGAAGGTTTTTGAACAGAATAGGCAACATTTAATTTACCATCATATTTTTCTTCAAAAGTTGTTCTGGTTTTGCTAAGGCGATCAGCAAATAATTCTTTGTGATCTTCTGATACAGTCAAATGAATTTGTGCATTACCGTCAGAATCCTTTGCGTAATTTAATGCTTCTACTAAATGCTCTTCGAAAGAGGTTCTAGAGAAGTGTTTGTATCTATGAAATTTTAGAAGTCCTTTTGGTAAGCTCGCATAGTTAAGCCCTTTTTTAGTGAGCAGTAAAGCTAGGATTTGCTTGAACTGGTTCTTATCCAGCATCTTTTCCAAATCCATATCATTTTCTGCTGCAATATTTCTCAAATCACCATAAAAAGCAAAATCTTCAAGTCTATTGAAAAAGTTGAACATTGTTTCGGGTCCTTTATCGCAAAGGAATTTTAAATATTCATCTTCAGTGTCCTGATATGTGTTTAAAAAGTCATATAGAATTTTAAACATTCTTGTAGCAGCTCCTGATGCAGGTACAAACTTTAAAAGAGAAAGTTTCTTAGCATGAGCTGTAAACACCTCCTGATAGAAATCTAGTTCTTCATCACTGATTTGTGATATTCCGTCATCAATTGTAGCTGGCTTCTTAAGTTTCATTTTAGGGAAACCATTTTTGAAATTATTGATTTGCTCGTCAATTCTTTCTGTATCAATTGTTTTGGATTGAAATAGAGATAGGTCTTGTTTTGAAAACATGGTTAAAGATTTGATTAAGTGTCCTAAGCAATATAGAGAATAGTT
>JADGFH010000367.1:0-1787 GCA_016743925.1 Labilibaculum sp. | reverse complement strand
AAAGCGTCCTTACTGCTAAATATAAAATTAATTAACATATGGAGCTTCTTGTTTCCTGATTGATAAATATTTGTGATTGATTAGTTTAAGATTCTTTCGTATTTTGAGAGAAGTAAATAGGTGGTTTTTTTACATGTTGAATTGCTATTTAATATTATGACCGGATTAAATTAATTTCTTTTGTATTTTTGCCATAAATAAATGGACTATGACTGATAAGCAATTTCCTTGGGGAAAGAATAAAAGATATAATGATTTTCCGAGTTCTTTTAAAAGAAGATTTTCTGAACGAATTCAGAAAATATCAATTGATGCTGGCTTTACTTGTCCTAATAGGGATGGGAGTAAGGGCGTAGGAGGTTGCACCTACTGTAATAATAACAGTTTTAATCCAGCTTATTGTAGTCCTAAAAAATCCATTAGTGAACAAATTCTGTTAGGAATCGATTTTTTTAATGCCAAGTATAAAGCTCAATACTATCTTGCCTATTTTCAGGCTTACTCGAACACTTATGGGCATCTCGATCTTTTGAAAAAATTATATGAGGAAGCCTTGTCTCACGATAAAGTAATTGGTTTGGTTATTGGAACGCGTCCCGATTGTGTGTCAGAATCTCTTTTGAAATATTTGGAAGAACTTGCTAAAGATTATTATATAAGTATTGAGTATGGTGTGGAATCTGTAAACGATTTGGCTTTAGAGTCTATTAATCGTGGCCATACTTATCGAGAAGCTGAGGATACAATTCTGAAAACAGCTAACCGAGGAATTCACATTGGCGCTCACTTGGTAAATGGATTGCCTTTTGATACACCTCAAATGATGGTGAAACATGCTATTCAATTGTCTAATTTGCCTATTGACACCTTAAAGTTACATCAATTGCAGATTTTGAACAATACAAGTATGGCTAAGCAGTACGAAGAAAAGCCTGATCAGTTCTATTTATTCGAAATGGAAGAATATCTCGATTTCGTGGTTGATGTTATTGAACAAATTAATCCGAATGTTACTTTGGAACGATTTATAAATCAAGCACCAAAAGGCTGGTTGATTGCACCTAAATGGGGAATCAAAAACTTCGAGTTTGTTGATAAATTAGATAAAAAACTGGTAGAAAGAGATACTTGGCAAGGGAAGTTATATCAAGCGAAAGCTTAATTATCCCTTGATTTCAATGAGTGCCTTTTTTGCTTGAGGAAAACCTAATTTTTTAGATTTTTCAATATCAGCTACGGCCGCTTTTTTATTTCCGTTTTTAAGATTGGCAATACCTCTTGCAAAATAAGCTCGCTTTAATTTTTTGTCGATCTTAATTGCTTTATTGTAGGATTTTATCGCTTCAGTATAGTTTTCTAAGCAATCTAGTGCAACAGCTTTATTATAATAAACACCCGAAGAGTTTAGGCCGTATTTAATAGATAGACTATAATCCTCAACTGCACCTTTATAATTCTTTTCGTAGTATTTACAAATACCACGAAAGTGTAATGCTTTTATATTTCTAGGATTTATAGAAAGTAGGTGCGAATAATCTTTAATAGCAGATTTATAATTTTTTTGATTTTCAAATAGGATTGCTCTGTTAAAGTAGGCCTCCTCTTCAAATTTCTGTTTCGAAATCACAAAATTTAAATCTTGAATAGCAACTCGGTTTTTGTTTAGGAAAGAATAGCATATAGCTCTATTGTAATAAGCTGGGAGATAGTTTTTGTCTCCTTTTATAATATTGGAAAATTCTTTAATTGCTTCGGTATATTTTTTCTCTTCCAATAATTCAATGGCA
>JADGFH010000366.1 GCA_016743925.1 Labilibaculum sp. | reverse complement strand
TTATTCGTTGCATGGCTAACCAAGCGAATGCTATTGATTCAACAAGTTGCACCGAAACTCCAAGTTCATCTGTTGTTGATATTTTTACATTTGGCATGTTGTGTTGTAATCTTTCCAGTAGGTAATCATTATACGCTCCGCCTCCACAAGTGTAAATGGTGTCAAGCATAGGAGCTGACTTTAACGCAGCATTGGAAATTGTAATTGCAGTTAATTCAAGTAAAGTTGATTGAACATCGGCATTCTGATAAGTTGGTAATAGTTTAAGGTGATTGTGTAACCAGTTTAAATTGAATAATTCTCTTCCAGTGCTTTTTGGGGCAGGTTTTTGAAAGTATTCTTCTTTTAGCATACGATCTAATAATTCAGGAATAATTTTTCCAGATTTGGCCCAATTTCCTTCATTGTCAAACTTTTCATTTTTGTTTTTGTAAATCCAGGAATCCATTAAACAATTAGCGGGACCGCTATCGAATCCAATTACATTTGTTTCTTGATCTGCGGTAATTGTTAGGTTTGCAATTCCGCCCAAATTTAGAATTCCTCTTTTTTCCTCACTCGAATTCAGATAGGCTTGATGAAAAGCTGGAGCAAGAGGAGCACCATTTCCACCTAAAGCCATATCCATTCGTCTAAAATCGGTCACTGTAGTGATTTCGGTTTTGGCAGCAATTAAATTGCCATCGCCCAGTTGCATCGTGAAAGGATGCTCGGATAATGGTGAATGAAAAACGGTCTGCCCGTGACAGCCAATGGCTTTTATTTGAGAACGATGAACACCCGCTTTTTTAATTAAATTATTAGCGGTTTCCGCATAGCATAGTGCTAGCTGATGATCTATTTCTCCTAATGTAAGTAGATCGGTCTGGAATGTTCCTATTAATTGATCTAATTTTTCTTTTAGGTTAATTGGGAAATCTTCTGAATGTTTTTGGAGTACATTCACTTTTCCTTCACTGAAATCCACTAGAACAGCATCGATACCATCCATACTTGTTCCTGACATTATACCTATGTGTAAATTCATCTGATTTATTATGAGTTTATAATGAAATACATAGCTAAATGGTCCTATTGTTTAGTTGGCTATATATAAATTATTGGAGATATTAATTTTGAAGTTTACTAAGAGGTTTTTGTTTGTATTTTTCATTAAATACTTGAATCGCATCGTAAATTCCTTGATGAATAGAAATTCTAATGTTTTTTTCATAGATCTGACGACTTTTTCTTGTTGGGTGAACTCTATTGGATAGAAAAATATAAAGCAAATTATTTTTTGGATCCATCCATGTGAATGTACCTGTAAACCCAGAGTGTCCGAAACTTTCTGCACTGGCCGAGTAGGCTGGGTAACATTTTTCTATAGATAATGTATCATTTCTAAGTAAAGGTTTATCAAAGCCTAAACCACGTCTATTGTTATTGTCTGGAAATTGAATTTTGGTAAATTCTTTCATTGTCTTTTCAGAAATATATCGTTTCCCTCCATACTCTCCCATTTGTAAATACATTTGCATAAGTTTTGCTAAATCATTTGCTGTGGCAAAAAGGCCTGCATTTCCTGATATGCCACCCATCATTGCACAACCTTCATCATCTACATATCCATGTAGCAACGTATTTCGAAAATAATTATCGTATTCTGTTGGAATTATTCTGGAATCCGGATAGTTATTGTGTGCGTTAAAATCTATTGTATAAGCACCCAAAGGTCTGTAAAATTGCTGCTTAAGATAATTGGGATATTCTTTATCGCTAATATTCTTAATCATTTCTGGAAATATAAAATACGCCAGTCCTGAATATCGATATTCTTTTTTATCCAACAAGTCAGATTTTTTAATGCTGTTATAGATTTTTTTTCTGTAATTTTTGTTTAGATACATTTGGGGAGCGACCTCAACAGAATATTTTTTTGTCTTTGTATAGTTGAAAATGTGTTTTTTGAAGTTTTTGTTCTCATCAACTGTACTACTCCAAAATGGAATCCATGGGGTTAATTGAGCTTGATGAGCAAGAACATCCCGAAATAGAAGATCAGCTTTATTAGATCTTTTAAAATCTTTCCAGTAAACGGATAATTTTTCATCTAAATTGATTTTGCCTTCATCTACAAATCGCATAAGTGCAGGAAGAGGTCCAGTTATTTTTGTAACGGATGCTAAATCGTAAATGTCATTGGTGAGAACGGGTTGCAATTTTGCGTAAGTATGAAATCCGAAGCATTTGTGGTAAATCACTTTTCGATCTTTAGCTATTAGTATCTGACAACCAGGGAAAGCATTGTTTTCAATGCCAAGTTGAGCAACAGAGTCAATTGTATGATATAGTGTTTCGGAATCAATTCCTGCCATTTCTGGTACGGTATATTGAAATCGAATTGTTTCATCTTCGGATTTCTTACAAACTGTCGGACTAACTCCAGAATGGCTAAGACCTCCAAAAACAATTTGAGCTGCAACCTTATGAGTATCCTCAGTATTCGTATTTGAAAAAACTATTGTTGATGCACTTTTGAAAATGGGGAGTGGCTTTAGTATTTCTAGTGACCCAAAAATGGAAAGGATAATGTTTGGATAGACTTCTAGTTTAGAAAATAAATTGGAGAGTTGTTGTAAATTTTCAACTGAGATTTCGTGAATGCTTATTATTAAAATATCGCTATTTTTTAGTTGGAGGTTTCCTAGTTCATAATTTGTTGAAATAGAGTCGCTGTTAATTGCGATACAATTAATATGAGAATATTTTTTAAGGGTTTTTTGAAAGGCAGAAATTGTATTTAGACTGTCTATTGATAAAGAAACAATTTTCTTATTTCCTAATTCTCTAACAGGAATGAGTCTTTTTATGTCTTTAATTTTACTAACAGACGAATTGATCTTTTGAATACGGTTTATTATTGAATCTAGATTCTCAGTTTCAGATTTTACGTTGATAGAATCAATTGTTTGTGCTGTTAAATTTTGAATAGAATAAAATAGAAGAAGGGAGAGAATTATTGTGTTTTTCATGATCAATTTTAAATAAATAGGAGAGATTCAACGATATGTTTAATGAAGAACTACTCCTGAAATTAATATTTTATTTGTTGAGGTTTCAAGGATTTTTCACTTGTAGCAGCACATTTATATTTGATAATAATCCTGATCTAAATTCACAAATCTTGTGTTTTTCATACAAATATAAATTAATTAGCCATATGTAATACATCTTACATGGTGATTTTTTTATGTAGAAGATTGTCACAAGGATATTTTGCGTCATTTAATTAAATTATTGCTGATCTGTGCTACTACAGATAAGAATTGTATTGTAGCATATTTTTTTGTGAGGAAAATTTTGATGGAATACTTTATTAGATTAACAGTTAGTCTTTTTATAATACATGTAGGTTTGTTAATGAGAATTTTTATCAAATTGTTTAGTGAAAAAAATGAGTGTCTGATTTTTAGTAATAGGAATAATGTAAGGTACGAGTGTTGATAGAAGTGGATTCTGTATTTGTTCTTTTTAATGGCAATGGAGGTTATTAAAAGTTATTCCATGCAGTTTACTCTAGATTTGAGAATTGACTTGATTGTTCATTACTCCATTCATTAGGATAAATATTGAGGAATTGATCTACTGGTTATTAAAGAATTTTTTCTGAATGTTTAGTATATTATTGTTTCCTATTGTGTAGCATATTTTTGATTTATGAAATTGGTGTAATAAGAATGTTTTGAAACATGTGACTAATTGTCTTGTAATTTAATTTTAGAATTCTATATTTGTATGGATGTAACATGTAATACCAATTTATTGTTGAAAAATGAAACACTTTCTTTTTGTAATACTTTTTGTAATTGCTTGCTCTTGTAATAATGAGAAGCAACTTTTGATGGAAGCAAATAATATTTCTCAGAATGTTAAAGATCAATTTGCACCAGATGGAAGAGAGGCTATTTATCATACGACTTTTTACTTCAATAACAATAAATTGATAGTTAAGGGTGAGACAACTGTACCCGAAGCTAAGCTTGCTTTGTATTCAGATTTGGATGAATTGAATATTAATTTGTTGGATAGTCTGGTGGTATTGCCAGAAAACGGACTAATGTGCAAAAATTGGGGTTTAGTTAATCTGAGTGTGGTTAATCTCAGAGCTCATCCCAAACATTCAGCAGAGCTTGTTTCGCAAGCTATAATGGGAACTCCGGTTAAGTTGTTAAAAGAAGAGGATGGCTGGTATCAAATACAAACTCCTGATCGATATATAGCTTGGGTTGATAGAGCTGCAATTGCTTTAAAAACGGAAGATGAAATAGAGGCTTGGAGAAATTCAGAAAGGATAATTTTTATTCCTGATTTTAAGTTGGCAAAAGATATAGAACAAAATGAAGTTGTTACCGATTTGGTCGCAGGTTCAATTCTGGAAATTGAGAAAGAGATTCAGGATACTTATAATCTCATTTTACCTGATGGGAGGAAAATTCAAATAGAAAAATCAAATTTCGAACTGTTCGCAGAATGGAAAAATCGAGAGATAAAGGATGCTAGTATTTTAACTAGAACTGCAAAGCAGTATTTTGGACGTCCTTACTTGTGGGGAGGTACTTCATCGAAAGGAGTCGATTGTAGTGGTTTTGTAAAGTCAGTATACTTTATGAATGGAATAATACTGGCTCGTGATGCGTCATTGCAATTTCTTCATGGGGATACAGTTTCCTTTGGTCAAGGCCATTCTAAATTAATGGAAGGAGATTTGGTGTTTTTTGGTCAAGCTAAAACAACTGAAAAACCGATGAAAATTACTCATGTTGGAATGTACGTGAGTAATGGAGAATATATTCATTCTTCAGGCAGGGTTCGAATTAATAGTTTCGATCCTAAAGCAGAAAATTTTAATAATTACAGATCGATTACCTGGTTGGGTGGCCGACGAGTATTAACTAGAGTAGGAGAATCTGGGATCATTAGAGTTTCAGAACATCCATGGTATTAAGAAAGCAAATAAAATGGCAATAGACAGAAGAAAATTTTTAGGAAATACTGGCTTGTTCGCAGGGGCAGCATGTTTACTTCCGTTAATAGGTGGTTGTGGCAATAGTAAATATTCCGATAAGAGTAGTTCTTTACGCAAAGGTTTGCAATTGTCATTCGAACCCTATGAGTTGCAATTGAAGCATGTATTTACAATTGCATCTTTTTCCAGAACAACCACTCCGGTTATGCTTGTGAGAATTGAGTGGGATGGAATTATTGGTTATGGCGAAGCTTCAATGCCTCCTTATTTAGGAGAATCTCACGAAACTGCAACTAAATTTTTAAGCAGTTTAAATTTGAAACAATTTTCTGATCCATTTCGCTTGAATGAAATTCTAAACTATGTCGATTCTGTTGCAGAAGGTAACTGTGCCGCAAAGGCTTCTATCGACATTGCACTACACGATTTAATTGGAAAATTATTAGAGAAACCCTGGTTTAAAATCTGGGGATACAATCAAGAAGATACTCCGCTAACCACTTTTACAATCGGAATGGATAAACCTGATGTGGTAATTGAAAAAGTGAAAGAAGCTTCTCCTTATAAAATGTTGAAAGTGAAAATTGGGCGAGGTACTGATGAGGAGATGATTAATACAATACGCAAAATTACGGATGTGCCTTTGTGTGTTGATGTGAATCAGGGATGGAAAGACAAGCACGAGGCCTTGGATAAAATTCATTGGTTAAAAGAACAAGGAATCGTTTTTGTTGAACAGCCAATGGATAAACACAATTTGGATGATATGGCGTGGTTGACACAGCATAGTCCCTTGCCTACAATTGCAGATGAAGCTATTCAGCGATTGGAAGATGTGGCAAAATTGCATGGAGCTTATTCCGGTATCAATATTAAATTGATGAAATGTACTGGGATGCGCGAAGCACATAAAATGATGAATGTAGCTCGTTCATTGGATATGAAAGTGATGATAGGATGCATGACGGAAACGTCTTGTGGTGTTAGTGCGGCAGCACAGCTGTCGCCTATGGTAGATTGGGCTGATTTGGATGGAAATTTATTAATATCAAATGATCCATTTAAAGGAATTGAGGTTCTCGATGGAAAAGTAATTTTGCCCAACCGTCCGGGAATTGGAGTCATAAAAATATAAGTAATTTTTAATTATTTCTTGCTAATCTAAATTAAACACTATGAGAAAAATTGCATGCTTTACGTTAATCATGCTTCTTGGCTG
>JADGFH010001109.1 GCA_016743925.1 Labilibaculum sp. | reverse complement strand
GACAGCTACAAATTCTGACAAGAAACATTACTCTTCATTCATATTCTAACAAAGTGTAAATATAGACTTAATATCATTGATAAAGGCTATACGATCTGCTCTCTGTAAAACAATTTGGCCTTACAAGTTTAAAAACGAGCAAGGCCAATTATTTTTGCAATCTATTTCACTTTAACTTATCTGTATCCGAAGCGACGTACAGTTACAATTGATTTTTTGCTAATATTCAACAATTACATTCGTTTTCTCATCCGGAAACGCAACCAATTCACCACTGACCAAACTCGTTGGACGTTGAGCAGATACTTCTTTTAGGTAATTACTCAGCTGCTTAGCTAATTGTTTAGTCAGTTGTGGTTTTTGAGCTGCCAAATTGTACTTCTCCCCAATATCTTTCTTGATATTAAATAGTTCGAATGAACAATTAGTGTAGTAATAAATCAGTTTCCAATCACCTTTACGAATTGCACTATAAGTACTAATACCGGGCCCTTGTGGTCCCCAATTATTAGGATAATGCCAATAAAGAGCTCTATCAATATTTGAATTCTTTTGTTGTTTTAGTAGAGGAAGAAAACTTCTCCCATCAATAGGTTGACACTCCCCTGAAAGACTCTTTACTCCAGCCATTTCTAATATTGTAGGATAAAAATCTTCAATGATCAAATAATCATCGCACACTGTTTTTGGTTTAACATTTCCAGGCCATTTAACAAGCATAGGTTCACGAATTCCTCCTTCATGAATAGATCCTTTACCGCTAGACAAAGGGAAATTATGCGTATGAGCAATACCCCCACGCGCTAATGCACTAAGTCCCCCATTGTCAGACATAAAAAGAATAATTGTATTTTCTTCAAGATTATTCTCTTTAAGATAGTTCATGATATCTCCCAAGCTTTTATCCATTCCTTCCATCATTGATGCATACTTCGCCTCTTTCAAATCCAATCCAGAATCAATGTATTTCTGCAAAAAACGTTTGTCACCCATTATAGGTGTATGCACAGCATAATGGGCCATATATAAAAAGAAAGGGTCGTTCTTTTTATCTAATGCTTCAATCTCCTCAAGTGCGCGTTGCGTTAAGGCTTCTGTTAGAAAAATATCCTTACCATGAAACTGTTCCAATCCAGGAACATCCCATAATGATTTCTCTTTTTTTGCAAAGTTATCAGTTCCTAAATAACTTGCTGGGGCCCCACATGCATGTCCTGCAATATTTATATCAAAACCAATATTCAATGGGTTAGATCCCTTGGTTCCAATAGCACCAAAATGTGCTTTTCCACAATGTATTGTAGTATATCCATTCTGTTGAAGAACTTTAGCCAAAGGTTGAGGTGTATAAATAGAATTCTCTAGCTCTTTATCTACGCCTATTCCATTCATATTCCATTGTGGCATTTTTAATCCTTTAGGAGGTTGAACAGGGCTGATATTTTTTTTCAAAGTCCAATTTGTTACTCTATGATGAGCTGCATTCATTCCAGTCATTAAACTTACTCGAGTAGGTGAACATACAGCACATGCATAGGCTTGAGTAAATTTCATTCCTTCAGAAGCCAATCTCTCCATATTTGGCGTATTGTACTTCTTGTTTAAGTATGTTTTTTGATTCCAAAAAGGCACCGAAGTATCCTGCCAACCCATATCATCAACCATAAACAAAATAATATTAGGTTGCTCTTTTTCTACAGATTTTGCTTTTGTAACTGAAGACAATAGAAAAC
>JADGFH010001108.1 GCA_016743925.1 Labilibaculum sp. | reverse complement strand
GAGAAAAATGGGGCATGAAGTATTTACACTTTCCGGTCAGTTCGAAGAGCGAAAATTTGATCCTACTTTCGAAACTTTAGTTCCTGAAATGTCTTTTTTTTCTCCGGAGAGTTTCTGGGGACAAAAAAAAGCTTTTCATTTTCCCGATGGAAATTTATCAGAATTATTGGAACATATTCATTTCTATGCTGATTTAATTGGTGATAAGATTATTACTTGGGGCAGAGAGAAAAAAATTGATGTTCTTATCTCTGAAAATGCTTCCGCTCTTCCCGCTCACCTAGAAATGGGATTGGCTATTAAAAAGGCTGTTGTAGAATTGGGAATTCCAACCATAACACACGATCACGATTTTTATTGGGAAAGAGGAACTCGTTATCTTTCTCCTCATGCCGAAATAAACAAAATAGTAGCGGATAACTTTCCATTGCGATTACCAAATGTTTTTCATGCAGTAATTAACACTTACGGGGTGGATACTTTACAAAATCGATTTAGCCGAGATGCTGTTTTGGTACCTAATGTGATGAATTTTGATTTGCCATTTGGGGAAATAAATGAGACCAATATTAATCTAAAGAGAAATCTTGGATTGCGAGAGTCTGATTATATTTTAGCGCAGGTAACCAGAATTGTTCGAAGAAAGGGAATAGAAACAGCAATTCGTTTGATCCATATGTTAGAGGATTGTCATGCGAAATTAATTATCACGGGAAATCATTCCGATGATGAGGGGAATGTTTATTACAATGAGTTGATTGATTTAATTCATGAATTAAAATTAGAAAGACAGGTCATGTTTGCATCGCATATTATTAAAAATCAGCGAAGACAAACTACAAATAGTACAGCATATTCTCTATCGGATGCATATGCACATGCTAAAGCAAGTACTTATTTTAGTACCTACGAAGGCTTTGGTAACGCTTTTGTTGAATCAGTAATGGGAAAATGTCCAGTGTTTGTGAATAACTACAAACCTGTTTATTGGCCAGATATTGGAAGCAAGGGATTTAAAACAGTAATGCTAGAAGACAATCAAATTACATGTCAGACATTAGCCGATATGAAGGATATTATTCACAATCCTAAATTGAATAGGGAAATAGGAGAACACAATTATCAATTAGGGAAAAAGTATTTCTCTTTTGATACTTTGGAACAAAAATTACAGGAGTTACTCGATAAAGTTGAAAAATATCGTTCTTAATAATTTACAGTAAAATCTTTAACTCACTTTCTTTAGTGAGTTTTTTATTTGAATAATCTAGCTTTGTAAGTAAATTTAAACCTGGTGTTTTACCTATTTCAATACTTCCAATTTCATTTTCTAGATTTAAAAATTTGGCTCCATTAATTGTAGCCCAAGAAAGTAAATCAAAATAGCTAAGTTCAGGAAAATGTTTTTGTATTGCCTTTATCTCTTCAAAAACGGATAGCTTTTGATGTGTTCCTAAAGATCCTGTACCAATGCAATAACGATTAAATTCGCTTTCTAAGGGTTTAAAAGATTTTATTTGCTCTAAGACTATTTGATTAAGCAGAAGGAATTTTGATTCAGAATTAATTTTGGAGGGTAATTCCAAAGAACAATCAGAATTAGAAAAATCATTATCGTAAAATTTTACTTTTGATTTCTTTTTTCGATTATCATTGTCTTCCAATGGTAAATAATCCATAGCAGCTACAGTTCCGAAGGCCTCCAAATGATTAATTCCTTTTTGAATAGAATGA
>JADGFH010001107.1 GCA_016743925.1 Labilibaculum sp. | reverse complement strand
CTACCCCTATGAATGAAGCTGATAAGATTACATCACAACCTTCCTCCATCATAAAATTAATACTGCTTTCATAAATTTATGAAAATATCAATAATTTGAGTAGTTTTTTTAACGAAAATCATTTTTTTTGTTTAAAAAAATATTCTAACTGAAATCATCTTCCTCGAATGGGAAAACATAAATAAAATTTTGAATTTAATATGCAAATCCCCTTCCGTTATAAATCAAAATTATATATTTTGATATGGCAAAATGTAGAAATTTTTGTTGTCGTCTCTAGAGAAGAGGGAGTGTAATCTGAACTCTGTCTGATTATTTTTGAAAACCAGACAGAGTTTAATTTGCACCGTCGCCTTTACAGCTAAATGCATTCAACTTATTTACTATTTATACAAACGGAAATCATCACCAAATGCGTGTCCTACATCTCCATATTTAAAGAAACATAGCTTTGCGGAAGTCGCCTCACTACCTGTTGTAAATGTTATGTGAAATGCTTTATATGGATCTGATGCAATTTCTTGTGTTGTTTCATCATTGCCATGATTTTTCACAGCAACATAAGCTCGTGCACCGCCATGTGTTTTTACTTGTCCAGCAAATGTATACTCGGTATCAGGCTCAAGCCCATCTATGTAATATTCGAATCCACCGTACATACTTTGAACAGTTCCACACCAATTACCAGTTCTTGCATTTGTTTTTATTGGTCCAACGATTCCATATTGATGCCAACCAGTTGCACTGCCTAATTCAAATCCAGAATTTTGTGGCATCAAGTTATAACTGTCCGGTCTTTGATAAACACGCACATAATCGATTGTCAAAGCATTTGGAAAAGTAGTATTATCCCAACTAGATGTTGATCGTAAGCCATTATTTAAAATCAATAGCATATTTTCATTAGGCCATAATGATCCTAAGTCGTAGCTGTTTATTATTCTTTTAGGATAACCATCAATTGACCATATAGCATATTCTCCTGTCCACTCGAACCCATATCTATGATATGTATTAGCTGCGTCATATCGAGCAATAAAATTGCCAATAAACTTTTCACTACTTTCTTGATTTGGATATTCATTATACCAAACGGTATTTCCCATTTGATCGTTCATTAAAAAATTTAGATCCCCAAAATATTCCCACATGTCCCATTCTGGTGGCCATCTTAAATTTTCAGCAACCATCCAAAGGGCTGGCCAAACTTTATTGCCGGTTGGCCATTTACATCTAATTTCTACATAACATTTATCCCAAGAAGCTCTACCATAGCTATGAATGCGCCCAGTAGTATATTCAAATTGCTTGTTAGGACTAACTCCCTGAATTGTTTCTTTTTTTGTTATTAATTTCAAAGTTCCATCGCTTACAACACAATTATCAATCGTGTTATAAGCCATATATTCACCCCCATGAAAGTACTTCCCTTCTGCACCAGGCAATAATGTATTATTAATATCATCATAACATCCGATACCCCACTTTGAATCATCTAATTCAGCACCATTGAATTCATCGCCCCAAACATAATTATATCCATTAGGGATAGTGTGATAAATACCGGCTTTCAAATTACTTGTTAGTAACTCATTTGAGTTCTCGATTTCTACCATTTCGACCTGATCTTCGCAGCCAACGAGTGAAGCTGCACAGGCAATAACAATTAAAATTTTCTTTTTCATTCCTTCAAAATTTAATAATTACATATTAATATATGAATATATATTATTC
>JADGFH010000365.1 GCA_016743925.1 Labilibaculum sp. | reverse complement strand
CTTGTAAAATAAAGGACACCAATTAGGTGCCCTTTAAATATTATTATTCAATCAAATTAATTACTCGTAGAGGTATAACTCTGCTATTGCCATCCACGGATCATCTTTTACTTCTATAACTGAAACCCGAAGATAACGTGCATTTTTTGTACCTTCTGGCTCAATAACTTGTTTTTCGTTACCAGCACCTTCGGCCCACCTAGCAGTTCCATATTCTTTCCAAGTTGAGTTATCCATACTGGTTTCAAGCAAGATTCCTCTTGTAGAATCACTATCTTTTCTTCTATGGAAATCAATCTTTCTGATTTCCATTTCCTTTTTCATATCGATAACCATCACATGAGGCATTGGATCAGTACCACCAGACCATCTGTTGTGCCAATAGGTGTTAAGATCTCCATCTAACATACTTGTAGCTGGACCACCATCTAATTGCTCCGATGTAACTGAAAGAATTTCCCAACTTGATCTATCTACAGGTCGTTCAGGAAAAAACTGACTAATAACAGTCGTTGTTGCCAACGTATCGATACTATTTTCATCAGCTAAATAATAAGTTACATAAGTATACTCAGATTCAGACTTATAGTCACCTATTACAAGTTCATCATTTTCAGACAAAAGTCTAAGGGTACTGCTAACATCTTCCTGATTCGTATAAGTTAAATCTACTCTTACTGATTTCTCAGGAGCTGAATTAAACTTAATTTTATAACCATCACTTACACTTTCTGTTCGAAGAATATTCCTATTCAAGATTTCCGATCTATATCTATCTCCCAATACTCTACCAGTATAGAGTGTAACTAATGATTTATTATCCTCATTATCGATTGTATACAAATAAGTATCAACTACACCTTCAGCTAAATTAGGAAGTTCATACATCAATTTAGTTGTATCACCTTCTACCGGCATTGGAATATCAAATTCATGCATTTCATCGTTAATTTCAACAATAAATTTGCTCAAAGAACTTGTGTAAACAAGATCAGTACTCACAAATAATCTTTCTAAACCTGAATGTAAAATCACATTTTCAGGATTAACGGAGTACTTTGTTTCATCCATTGAATCAACGTAATCTTTGTGTATCTCATCGTATTTATCGCAAGACATGAGCGATACCATACAAAATATTATTAATATTCTAATATTCATATCTTTAAATTATTCATTAACACCATAAAACTTCATTTCTGTAAAATACCAATACGAAGTATTTTTGTAATTTTTCAAAAATTGAAATCTTACATATCTATACTTAGGGGTTGATATTTCAAAAGACAAATCAACACCCGCTAAAAAATAAGCCTTATCTCCTTCGGTATAACTTGAATTTGGATTTCCAGAAGGAGGAGTCATATGATATTCTCCTATTTCTTCCCAATTAGCCATATCAGCCTGTTCTTCAGCTGTAGCAGGAAGTTCATTCAGTCCAAATATCTTTAATTTTTCGATATTACCTTGCCCATATGGACTTTCTACTCTGTTCTTGAACCAAACTCTGGATATTTTTGTTGGCTGACCTAAATCAAATGTCATTTTTGGTTTTCCATCTTCCGGAGTTTTCAAAGCGATACTTTCTCTCCATCCATACTTATCGTCGAATAGTGTATTTACCCCACCAGACCAAGATTCTTCCTCAGCATCACCTGGCAAAATAATAGCATTATTTCCATCAACACTTAGTTCCTCTTCAAATAATGGTGTAATGGTTTTTACAAGCGAGTCTGTTTTATTAAAGAATTTATCGGTTATGTACACGACAAATTTCTTAGGAATGGTGTCCAATCCTCTAATAGCATAGGATTGTTTCGGAGCATCGGTTTCCACCCAGTCGTAAGGTCGTACCATACCCAAACTATCTTCGAACAAAACATTTACAGTTAAAGGAGCTTTAAGTTCATTTTCCCAGACATAAAATGCACCTCCAAATCCAGGAATAATGTCCATACTTTCCATGGCAATTACTGCAGGAGATTTTAACGGGTTTACTTTCACTTTTACTTCCTCTCCCTGCTGTCCGGCTCTATTCACACCCACTAAACTTACTTCATACTCTTTTTCTTCAAAAAAACCTTCTAACAAAACAGAAGATGAATAAATAGAAGTTTTCGTTTCGAAATCTTTCCTTGCTGTTTTGTATTTGGCCAAAGTGTATAATAAATCTGAATTTGGCGGTAAAGAATAGGTAACTTCTACAGCACCATTTAAATTTTCAACTTCCTCCACAACAATCTCACCTGGCACTGTTCCAGATTGATTAACAGGCTCTAAAACTTTTTCTTCACAAGAATAAGCTATAATGGCCAATATAATTATATATAATTTTTTCATCATTTTACCATCCTTTATTTTGAATTAAATTTGGATTTTCTACAATTCTATACTCTTGTATAGGCCAGAAATAATCTCTGGAAGAAAAATTTGGGCTAAACAAAACAGTTGGTTGATAAAATTCCTCTGCACCCATTCCACCTAGCTTCCAACCTTTAATTGTTTTATTCATATAGTTGCGCGACATTTTCCATCTTCTAAGATCCCAAAATCGTCTACCTTCCATACATAATTCAATCAATCTTTCCTGATGAATAATCTCACGCATTCCTGATTTTGTAGAAAATTTGCCTGGATTTTTAGAATAATTTGTCCAAGATTCCTGTACGCCATTTAAACCGGCTCTAGATCTTACTTTATCCATATATTCAAACACTTCAGCAGTTGGTGCTGCAGCTATTTCATTGGCTACCTCAGCTTTTAGTAAATAAAGATCGGCCAACCTTATGATTGGAAAAGCATATCTTACTTTGGTTAATGATTTACGATCTGAACTTACTACTGATTTAATGTGCACCAACTTTTTAGCCCAATACCCAGTAATTGAATAATCTACAGTATTGTACTGTCCGGCAGGTTCTCCTCCTCTTGTTTTTACATAGTGAAGTCCATCTTCGGGTTTTAACCTCCCTGCTCCGTACCAAATGCCTCTATCAAATCCTAAACTTGAGTAAAATCTTGGTTCTCTATCAAAATGCAGACTTGCTGTTTTTTCACCTTCTTTAATAAAATAACGGTGTTCGAAATCTCCACTCTTAATAGAATATCTATTCTCATAGTCATAGGTATTATCTTCCTCAATCGGGATACCATTCTCAGAATAAAACTGTTCCGCAATTCTCATGGTTGGTGCAAGGTTAGAAGCTACCAATTGATTGTAATAATCATTTTCTAATCTGGCAAATGATCGATCCTGAATATCTGATGTATAAGATTTTGAACTTGCCCACAAGATCTCTTTATTGTATTTTTCAGAAACGATACTCCTTAAGGCACATTCTAATCTCAAAGTATCATTAAGACTAGATAAATACACATAATCATCTTTTTCAAATAATGCATGAGAAGTCATTTGTATCGCATTCAAAGCAGAATCGATTGCAGTATTAGCTACCTCCCATTTATTAGCATCAAAAGGACTAAAAAAGGATTCCCCTTCGCTATTAACCATACTCTCGAACTCCGTATTTCCATTGAATAATGGACTCGCTGCTGCAGTTAATATTCGAGCTTTAATCGCTAAAGCTGCAGGCAAGGTAATTCTTCCAAATTCTTCTCCTTCATTTACAATGAACAAAGGCAAACCATTTGTTGATTCATCTATTAGTTCAATAATGTAATTAAAACAATCATCGATTGATTGTCGCTCTTGAAAAAGATCACCATTGGTTGAAGTCACCGAAATATTCTCTTTGAAGATTGGAATAGGTCCATAATTTCGAACCAACCAAAACATATAATAAGCCTTCAAAAATTTAACTTCCGATTGCCATCTTTTTAAAATAATTTCGTCCAAACCTAAAACCGTTGGAATCTTCTCTATAAAGATATTACAATGTCTTATGGCATCGAACATATCTGTACCATTGGATTTTCCAGACCAAAAATTTAAAATAGGTTCAGTTGTTCCTTGTGTACCTCTGGCAATTTTCCAAGGATTTACTGTGTTTGTTTCTAAAGTAGCTTCCGGTAACCAAGCTTCATCTCCACAGAAAAAAGCCGGATTACTATGTACACTCCCGAAATTTGGTAAATAAGTATAGCAAGTAGCCAAATATTTAGAAGCCTCGTATTCATTTGAAAAAGCACTTTCTATTGTCGATACATTGTCTGGTACTACATCCAGGTAGCTATCACATGATTGATTACCAAGAAGTATTATACCCAATGTTAGTAATAATAATTTATTCATCATAATCTCCTCTAAAAATTAATATTTAATCCGGCACTAATTTGTCTTTGGATTGGGTATCCAAGACCATTACCACCCATTTCAGGATCCCATAGCTTAAAATTACTCCAAACAGCTAGGTTTGTCGCACTTAAATACACTCTAAACTTGCTCAATTTAATTTTCTTAATTAAGGCTTCTGGCAGAGAATATCCCAATTCGACCGATTTTAATCTTAAAAAAGATCCATCTTGCATAAACCATGTACTTCGCTTGTTATTATTGTCAATTACTCTACTACTTAATCGAGGCCATAAAGCATATAAATCTGCATTTTCTTCAGACCAATAACTATCTGCATAGGCTTGCAATAATCCAGTACTTGTAATTTTTCCGTTATCCCAATCAACTTTATCAGAGTCTATATCGGCAAACGGAGATGTTTTATAAGGATCGATCCAAAAACTGGTTCTAGCATTTCCTGAAAAGAAACAGCTAACATCAATATTTTTATATCCTACAGAAACACCAAAACCATAAGTAATTTCAGGTGTTGTAGGATGACCAATAGGTACCTTATCTAAATCGGTTATTTTACCATCATGGTTAACATCCTTGTATTTGATATCACCTGCCATATAGTCACCAAACTGTCGTGGAGAATTTTTAATTTCATTTTCATCAACAAACAAACGCTCTGCAATAAATCCCCATTCTTGTCTAAGTGATTTCCCTTCTCTCGATAACCATGGTGTTGCCGAATAATCTGGCTCTTCATAGTTTTTAAATTCACTTGTTGCATAGGTGAAATTACCTCTAGCTGTTATCCATAAATGATTTGCGAATGACTTTTGATAATCAACAGAAAGATCAACCCCATGACTAAAGGCTTCTCCTACATTAGCTCTAACTGCTGCTGTAGATCCCAATTCATGAGGTATCGGTCTTGTCATCAAAATGTTAGATCTGTTTTCCCTAAAGTAATCGATCATTACCTCAAAATCATTAAACAAACCAATCTCGGCACCTATGTTTAATTTTTTTGATATTTCCCAGGTAACATCAGGGTTACCATATCTATTCACATTTACTCCTGGTCGATAGTACTCGTTATTATAACCAAAACGTGAACCTTTACCACCATCACTTAAATTTACTTGCGACAGGTAAAAAAATCGATCTGAACTATCGCCAATTGCATCGTTTCCGACCAATCCATAGGTTGCTTTCAATTTTAGTTTAGTAACAGAATTGCTTAAACTTTGCATAAATTCCTCATTACTTACATACCATGCTAAACCTGCTGAAGGGAAAAAACCAAATCTATTGTTCTTATCGAAACGCTCAGAACCATTGTAACCAAAGTTAAATTCAGTAAAGAAACGACTATCAAATGAATAAGTAAATCTTCCACTCAATCCCATATTTCTATATGGTAAAGATTGTTGTAATGTTTTTTTACCAGATACAATAGACTCTCTCATGGTATATACTAACATACCAGAAACCGTGTGCAGATCGTTTAACTCTTTGGTGTAATTTAGTGATGATTCAAAATACAATGAATTATCAATTGTCTTATTACCATCATCATAACCCAAATACTCTGTTCCATCACCCGGATTCAATGGGTTTAATGTATATTTATTTTCCGTTAGCAAATAATTTGATTCATAATAGAATGGACTATACTTCCTACTGGCTTCAAAAAATGATTTACGGGTTGTATTTGCCGTAGCACGAAACTTTAATCCCTCTGTAAGCCAATCCAACTCATGTTCGATTTCTACTTGAGCCAACAATAAAGTTTTTGTATTTTCACGATAACCTTTAACCATATCAGCATATGGATTAACCGTATTCTCCCGACCACCAAAAAGAATATGCTTTGTATACTGGTTGGCCTCATCTGGTGCATAATATGCAGGAAAATCAACAGGACTTGTACGCATCACCTTATTATAAACCGTTGAACCACCATCTAATGGGCCTGTATAGTCATCAAAAGTTCCGTGCATACG
>JADGFH010000364.1 GCA_016743925.1 Labilibaculum sp. | reverse complement strand
TCACCTTTGTAATCATACTCTTCAACTTCACCTGTTGTGCTAAGCTTAGCTAAACATTTTTTGTATTTCTTATCTCCAACAACTAAATAAATCGCATTATTAGGATCAGTATACTTTTTCGCCATTGCCTGAATATCATCCAATGTTACCTTATCTAATTTCTCTAAATAAGTAGCATAATAATCAATAGGCAAATTGTAACGCTCAATAGCCATTGCAAAATTTGCAATCGTTGATGGATTTTCCAAAGATCTAGCGAAATCACCAGCTAAAGTAGCTTTGGTCATATCCAAATGGTCTTGCGTAAGTTTCGTATCGCGAATCTTATTAATTTCTAAAGCCATTTCCATTAAAGCACTATCTGTAACTGTTGCCTTTACCTCTGCATTTGTTAAAAAACGACCTACTAACTTATCTGATGAAATTCCTGAATAGGCGCCATATGTATAAGCTTTATCTTCACGAAGATTTTTATTCAACAATCCTAAAAATCCACGACCCAGCATAGAGTTCATAACCTTGGCAGGGATTACATCAGGAGTCCCTTTTTTCAAATCAATCCAGTTAATAATTTGCACTAATGATTGAGGAGCAGCATCTTTATTTGCTAACACAACTCTCTTTCCTTCTATTTTAGCAGGCATATCATACGCATGAGTTGGCACAATACCTTTCTCCCACTCACCAAAGTATTTTTTCACTAATTTCTTAGCTTCCTTGGTTGTGATATCACCAACAATTGCCATTAAAGCAACATTTGGCTTATAATAAGTTGTATGATATTTCTTACAATCCTCAACAGTTACATTCTTAACTGTTTCCTCTGTTAACACTTCTCCGTAAGGGTGATTTTCACCATATAACACCTTATTTCTTACATTTCTTGAAGTAGCCTTAGGATCAGTTTTATTTGCTTCAAGACCTGATAAAGTTTGTTTTACTATCTTATCAAATTCATCTTGAGGAAAAATTGGATTTAAAGTAACATCAGCCATTAATTCAAGAATTTGTTCCTTATATCTTGATAAACCGCCTGCTTCTACACCACTTGCGCCAGCTCCTAATCTCGCGCCAATAAAATCAATTTCTTCAGCAATTTGGTATGCAGTACGTTTGCTTGTTCCTCTATCCATTAAATCACCTGCAAATGAAGTGTAACCAACTTTATCTCCCTCTACTATTGGATCTATTAATAAAGATAGTGCAAATTCAACTTTAGGAAGCTTGTGATTTTCTACCACTAATACTTTCAATCCATTTTTTAAGGTAAAACTATTATAGTCTCCAATCTGAATTTTTGGAGCAGGACCAGCTGCTGGAGCCTTTGTTCGATCCACTTGAGCACTTGCCGATACCACAAAGCAAATTGCAATAAACAGTGCGAATAATCTATATATATTTTTCATTGTTTCTCTTTTTTCAATTCTAGAACAATTGGATCTTTAACTAAAATCCATATTCATAATACTATTAATTTTGCTTTGGCATATAATAAAGAACCACTCTATTTTTTGACACAAAATACTTTTGGGCAACATCTCGAATATCCTCTTTTGTTACGGCAAAGTATTTTTCAAGTTCTTTATTTACTCTCTCAGCATCTTTATAATATGTATATGCAGTTGCTAAATTTGAAGCACGCTTTTCGATTGTTGAATTAGAACTTACCAATTCATTCTCAATTTTATTTCTCAACTTCTGAAATTCTTTATCAGAAATCAATTCTTCGCGAACTGTAGAAAACTGTGTATCCATTTCTTTTTCGAGATCCTTCAAATCAACTCCCATGTTAGGAATACCAAATGCCAAAGTCAAACCTGGCTCCTCATATGGCATTGGAAAAGCCATCATTTGTAATGCCAATTGCTTTTCATCTACCAAAGTCTTATACAAACGAGAACTCTTACCATCTGTCATTAACTTCGACAACATATCAACCGCGTAAAAATCAGAAGTACCAACAGCCGGAATGTGATATGCTTGAATTACAGCAGGCAGTTGAATATTGTCATAAACAGTATCTCTTACTTCAGCTGTTTTAACAGGCTCAACAATGCTAGGACGATAAATCTCTTTTGTTCCTTTTGGAATTTCAGTAAAATAATCATTTACTAATTTTTTAGCCTCATCTGTTTTAAAATCACCACAAATGGTTAGAACTGCATTATTTGGCACATAAAATTCCTTGTAAAAATTTAAGAAATCTTCATCTTTTGCATTTGTTATATGCTCCTCATCACCAATGGTTATCCATCGGTACGGGTGTTTCACATATGCACGCTTCATTGTTTCAGGAAGAATTCCCCCATAAGGACGATTATCGTAACTCTGCTTCTTCTCTTGAATTACAACACCTTTTTGCGTCTTAATTCCAATCGCTTCAACTTTAGCATGCATCATTCTTTCAGACTCTAACCAAAGCCCTAAAGCCAACTGATTCGATGGAAGTTTCTCATAATAGTATGTTCTATCGGAAGAAGTGTTCGCATTTAACTCTCCTCCTGCCCTTGAAACATATTTGTCGTACTGATGACGAGGAATATTTTCAGTTCCTTCAAACATCAAATGCTCAAAAAAGTGAGCAAACCCAGTCAATTCAGGGTTTTCATTTTTTGAACCTACATGGTACATTACCGAAACTACAATATTAGGAGTTGTGTGATCTTGCTGCAAAATAACATGCAAGCCATTATCCAAGTCGTACTCTTCAAATTCAATTTTTCCGTTTTGAGAAAAACCACTTGCAAGTACAGTAACTACTAAAAAAGAAAGTAGCATAAGCCTTTTCATCATCATTTGTTTAAGTTTTACATTAAAAAATAAATTCGACCTACGCCGAAATATGTAAAACAATATTAATCTAATTTGATACGAATATCAACTTTTTTGGATAAACTCCTGTACAACTCGATAAAGTAAAGTTAAAAACAGTTAAACGCGTTCTGATAAACAAAACATTTGAGAATTGTTAATTGACACACGCACATTAATCTTCCTAAATTCATTCAAAAATTGATATTTTTCCTCTTAAATATTCTTTTATAGATTGAAAAATACAAGCATAAAAAAAAGAGAGAACATCCAATGGATATTCTCTCTTCTAAGTATGTTAGTTTTGCTGTGTTTTGTCTTACAAAGCTTGAACTGTTTCTACAGAACCAATTCCTTTTTGAATCGCTTCAATATTTAATGGAATTAGTTTGTGGTGACGTTCTGGTAATGATTTCTCAAGACCTTTCTGTACATTTTCGATTTTTACGATTGGTTTCACCTTAAGGAAACCGCCCATTACAATCATGTTAAAAGTCTTAGGATTTCCCATCTCAGCTGCTAAAGCTGCTCCTTGAATTTTAAAGATACTAATATCTTTTCTTTCAGGATGACGAGTAATTCCATTTGGATCATATAACAAAGTTCCACCAGGCTTAATATCTTCCTCAAACTTATCCATTGATTGTTGGTTAAGAATGATAGCTGTATCAAACTTTTTCAAAACTGGTGAACTAATTCTGTCATCGCTTAAGATTACAGTTACATTTGCAGTTCCTCCACGCATTTCTGGTCCATAAGAAGGCATCCAAGATACTTCTTGATCTTGCATGATTCCAGAATAAGCAAGAATTTTACCCATTGAAAGTACACCTTGACCACCAAAACCTGCAATAATTATTTCTTCTGTCATTTTTTTACAGTTTAATTGATTAAAATGGATTTACTCATCCTTTAACGTACCCAGTGGGTAATATGGGAACATGTGTTCTTTCATCCACTCATTAGACTGAGTTGGAGAAATTTTCCATCCTGAACTACATGTACTTACAATTTCAATAAAAGATAATCCTTTTTTCTCTCTGGTATTTTCAAAAGCTTTTTTAACTACTTTCTTCAGTTTTCTTACCGCGGCTGGAGTTTCTGCAGATTGACGAGTTACAAAGCGTGTACCTGGTAACAAAGCAATCATTTCAGTAATCTTCATTGGAGCTCCTGTAGTTGAACAATCACGTCCGTAAGGAGAAGTAGCAGTAACTTGACCTTCCAATGTAGTTGGAGCCATTTGACCACCAGTCATACCGTAAATTGCGTTATTCACGAAAAATACTACGATATTTTCACCTCTATTACATGCATGAATAATCTCTGCACAACCAATTGATGCCAAATCGCCATCACCTTGGTAAGTGAATACATATTTTTCTGGCATTAAACGAGAAGTTGCTGTAGCCAATGCTGGAGCACGACCATGAGCAGCTTGCTGCCAATCTATATCAATATAATTGTATGCTAAAACAGAACATCCAACAGGCGAAACCCCAATTGTTTTATCCTGAATCTCCATATCTTCGATAACTTCTGCAATAACTTTATGAATAACTCCATGAGTACATCCAGGGCAGTAGTGCATTTCATTATCTAGAAGAACACTAGTTTTACTATAAACTAGATTCTCTTTGCTAATTATTTTGTTGATTTCAGTTGTTGCTGTCATAACTTATTTTCCTAAAATTTTTTGTTCTAATGCTTCAACTACTTCCTCTGGTGTAGGAATGATTCCACCATAACGTCCATAATGCTCAACAGGTACTTTACCATTTACAGCAAGACGAACATCTTCCACCATTTGACCGGCACTCATCTCAACAGATAAAATTCCTTTTACATTACCCAACATTTCTTGGATTGCTTTAGTAGGGTAAGGGAATAAAGTGATTGGACGTAATAATCCAACTTTAATTCCTTTCTCACGAGCTTGCTCAATTGCTTTTTGGCAAATACGAGCACTAGATCCATAAGCAACAAAAAGATATTCAGCATCATCACATGCAATCTTTTCGAATCTTACTTCATTTTCTTCCATTGCGCGGTACTTCGCTTGCAATTTATGATTGAAGATTTCTTGCTTAGCAGAGTCTAAATCTAAAGAAGTTGAAATTCTTCTTTTTGCACCTGGTGTCTTACCAGTTGTAGCCCATGAACCAGAGATTTTTTCAACCTCTTCAGCTGTCCAACGAGGCTTGAATTCCGACAACTCAACTTTTTCCATCATCTGGCCAATAACACCATCAGATAAAATCATTGCAGGATTTAAATATTTAAATGCAAGTTCGAATGAAAGATCAACAAAATCGTTCATTTCTTGAACCGATGCCGGAGCCAATACAATTAGTTTATAATCACCGTGACCTCCACCTTTTACAGCCTGAAAATAATCTGACTGAGCTGGCTGTATCGTTCCTAAACCCGGACCTCCACGTACGATATTTACAATCAAAGCAGGAAGTTCAGCACCTGCTAAATATGTGATTCCCTCTGCCTTCAAACTTATACCTGGGCTTGAAGAAGAAGTCATTACTTTTTTACCGCAAGATGCACCACCATAAACCATATTGATAGCAGCAACTTCACTTTCGGCTTGTAGAACCACCATCCCCGTTTCATTCTCGGGCCTGCGGATCATTAGGGTTTCCATAATTTCGGATTGAGGAGTAATCGGGTAACCAAAATACCCATCACATCCACAGCGAATAGCTGCTTCTGCAATAACCTCATTTCCTTTCATTAAACGAACGTCTCCCATTACAAATATTTTTATAAATTTTTCAAATTTAGAATAAGGTAGCTTTACACTAGCTTGCTTTTGTTCTGTAAACAGTAATTACGGTATCAGGACAAACCAATCCGCAAGAAGAACAACCAATACATGCATTAGGATCGGCCATATGAGCATAATGATAACCTTTACCATTCACGTCACGAGCTAGCTCAATAACATTCGTAGGACAGGCTACTACACATAAACCACAACCTTTGCATTTTTCAGTGTCAACAACAATAGCACCTATAAATTTTGCCATAGCGTATATAGAATTAAGTATTATTTTATACCCATATATCTTGTCTATAGTAATACTAAATTAGAAAGTTGCTATATAGATATAGAATGATATATAATGTTGTGTATACAATATACTATGTATATAGTAATACTAAATTAGAAAATATCTACATATGGATATATAATTATATAATTATAATTATCTTTATTCTTTGATATCGATATACCTGACTTCTATTAATACTATCTTTGATTAATTATAATTGATTTGTAATAATTAATTATAATTAATTTGTAATAATTATTACATAATTATTATTATGTAATGTAAACAATACCCTGAGAGTGTTGTTAATGTACACATATATACCAATACGTATTGTTGCATAATTAAGTGTTGATTATGAGCTGGGCTGACCATTAGTGGCC
>JADGFH010001106.1 GCA_016743925.1 Labilibaculum sp. | reverse complement strand
CTATAAAGGATATCAGAAAGCAAGATGGAATTTAAGAGCAGGATTAACTTATTCTAGTTTTAAAGAACCAGTAAACTATATTGAAATAGATTCTGGTTTATTGGGCGGGAATTACTCTTTCGAATATGAAAAAAGCAAAATGTTTGGTGTTATTATTAAACCAGAATTAGAAATTGCCTTTCTGAAAAATATCGGAACAGGTATTGCGGGTATTTTTAGTTATAATGAAAAAACATTTTATGTTGAACTTGAATTAGTATTGAAAATTGGAATGGTAGGAGCATCAAAATAATCTTTTAATTCTACAAAATAAAATGCATGAAAAAGGGATGGCAACCACTCCATCCCTTCTCTATTCACTTTAAAACCTGAATTCTCCGAAGAAAATTCGAGTCGAATATAAGAATAAATGTTTTTATTGTCAAATAAGGGAAGGAATTGTTTCAAAAATAATTCTCTAAACGATAGATTATCATATAACAAAAGAGGATGGTAACCACCCCATCCTCTTTTAATCTATTCACTTTAAACCTTAAAAACGGAAACCGTTTTGCTTGTTCTACGGTGTGTTTTTTAGAAAGGTTATAAAAAAAAGGGTATTTCAACTGATTCTAGATAAGGATCATAGTAAATACCTTAATAATTTTGCTTTTGTATTGAAATATTCATACTCTATTTCAAGGTAAGTGTCGAAGCTGTCGTAATAATAAATACTTTCCGTAAGGTATTCAATTCCAGATATTTCACCAAAATCCATGGCCTTTCTTAAAAGGGTGTCATACTGCTTCTCAGAAAATACATTCTGGTAATCTTTTAAGCTGGATTTAAGGTTTGAAAAAGTTTGGAAAAGTTTTTCATACTCATTTTCTTTTTCCATTTTCTGATATGAAAATTCCTCCATGTGGAATTGTTTCATCAACTTAGCTTGTTTCACTTTGTTTTTATTCTCCCAAAGAGGAATGCTTAGGCCTAGTTTTACTCCATTTGCTTCTTTCATTATATCAGAACCTAAATATCGATAGCCAATCGTGATTTTGGGTAAGGAGGCAGTTTTAACCAAAGCTATTTCTTTAGAAGCCATTTGCTCAGTGGAACTAAGTTGCTTCAAGTATGGGTCTGCATTAACAGCTCTTTCGATATGTAATTTAGCATCCTGATTTAGCTGCAGAGCAGGATAGTCTTCTAATTTAAAGTCTAAATCAATACCTCCATTTTGTTTTCTCAGATCTTGCTTTAAATTACTGATCCTACTTTGTACTAATTGTAGTTGGTTTTTAGTGTTAAGAGCAAGCATCTTAATTTTATTAAGCTCTAAAATGTTTCCATCACCTTCTTTTAGCTTTTTTTGGAAAAAGATACTCAACTGTTCTGCATTCTTCATGCGTTTACTCAGTTCTTTGTATTGCTTGTTTCTATAAATTAATTCGAAACAAATTAATTCAGATTCTAATAATACTTCTTGCCTTGTCTTTTCACTGATGTTTTTAAGATTAGCAATTTTCTCCTTCTTTAGCTGATTTTTATAGATGTAGCTGGTTGGGAAGTTGAAACGCTGACTTAGCAAAATTTCATATGGCTTGCCTTCTGGTGAAGAAAAGCTTTTTTCCCATTCAACCTCAGGATTGGTAAGGTTGTTTTGAGAGCGAATACCTAATTTTTGTGCTTCAAGATATTGCTGATGTGCTTTTAGTTTTGGATTGTTTTTTTCAATCTCTTTCAGAATATCCTGAATAGTAGAT
>JADGFH010001105.1 GCA_016743925.1 Labilibaculum sp. | reverse complement strand
GTAATGCGGGGTTTAGCGGGTAAATCAACCGTAGTTCTCCGTTGCAACACCGCCAAATCTTTGATTTGTCAATTTATAATTTGAATTAATGTAAATCAAAGTTTTGGCTAAATGCGGGTTTGAAAGTGAAATGCTACTATGCCCGCAAAACACATAGCAAATCCGTTCTATGCAATTACAAAAAACAAAACTTATATATATGAAAGCAAAGTTTATATTTATAGCTATAGTATGCTTAATAGCTAATCATACATTTGGTCAATCAGAATTAATAAATGAATTGAATGATAATATTATAGAAGTTAAAACACTTTCTCCAGATAGTGACTTTAGCGATCTCAATGAACTGCATCATATTCTAAGAGACAAAAGAATTATTGGATTAGGAGAAGCAACTCATGCCACATCTGAATTTTTTAAATATAAACATCGATTGATTAAATATCTTGTAACTAAAGAAAATTTTAAAGTTTTTATTATCGAAGGTGATTTTGCTGGTTCTCAGGCGATGAATGATTATGTCGTACATGGAAAAGGAACAATCAGAGATGGATTTATTGGTATGGGATATGGCATTTGGTGTAGAGAAGAATTTGTTGACCTAGTTGAGTGGATGAAAGAATATAATGTTAATAAAACTATTGAAGATAGGATTAAGTTTTATGGATGTGATATTAATAATGAAGTTGTAACTGCTAAAAAAGTTAAGAAATACTTAAATGAAACGGGCAAACTGAACGAGACTTTGAAAGATGGACTAAACTGGGTAATCAATCAAGATTACAGAAAGAAATTATCTAAAGAGGATGAATCTTTTAGGGAGCAATTTTTGATTGAACTAAACGATGCATTTAAAAGTATAAAAGATGAAAATTCGGGTGAACTCAAGTTTATAAAACATTGCAAACGAGAATTAGAACAAATCTTTGAATTAATTTTTGCTGATAAAAAAACACATATTATTCTACGTGATAAGTTTATGGCGGAAAACATTGAATGGATTTATAACACTGAGAACGATCAGAAATCTATTTTCTGGGCACATAATGAACATGTGAAAAATGATAAAGCTAAATCGAATCAGAAGCCGACAGGTTATTATCTAAAGGAAAAATTTGACGATAAATACTATTCTTTTGGTTTTGGATTTAATGAAGGTAAAGTGGGAGGTTATAACGGTAAGGAAAAAAGATATGATAGTTTTGAAGTACCAGCAATGTCTGAAAAAAAACTAACTGATGCTGTTTTTAGTCTTTGTATGTATCCAAATTTTATTTTGGATTTGAAATCTGCAAATAAGAATGAAATGATTAGCAACTTTTTAAATACCGATTTCTATCAACGTTCGATTGGAGATGGTTTTCATCCAAAAGGAACAAAAGGGAGGCATTTTAGAAGGGGGAAGTTGATTGATAAGTACGATGGATTAATCTTCATTCGAAATTCAAACCCACCAACACAATTAAAATAATAAAGAAACTGCATAGAACAAAAGCTATATGTAATGCGGGTTCATCGGGTAAATTAACCGCAGTTCTTCGTTGCAACACCGCCAAATCTTTGATTTGTCAAGTTATAATTTGAATTAATGTAAATCAAAGTTTTGGCTAAATGCAGATTTGAAAGTGAAGAGCTTCGAAAGCCCGCAAAACACATAGCAAGCCCGTTAGCAAAAATATAAACCGTAACTGCAAAAAATATAAATAAGTGAGTAATAGAAAAAAGCAATATACACCAAAGA
>JADGFH010000363.1 GCA_016743925.1 Labilibaculum sp. | reverse complement strand
TGTACGGACGCAATTGCACTGTAAACTCTTGAAGTATTTTTATTATTTCTCGACGTTCAGCATATTCTAATTCACGAATTTCATTGTTGGTTTCAACAATTTCGGCAGGTTCGATATAACTCGTTTTCCCTGTTGCTGATTCATCGTGAACAATACCTTTAATTTTTCGCTTGTGTGCTGATGGAATTGGAATAACAACCCTTCCATCACGAATAGAAAGTGCTACATCCTGCTCAACCCAACCTTCTTTTTGGGCGATACGCAACATTCCTTGCATGCGCTTCGAAATGGTCGATTGCTTTTGAATTAAGCTGCTTCTTATTTGTTGTAATTGTGGTGAAGCATTATCTTTTATTCTTCCATTTTTAGTGATAATTGCATTAATCCGATCGAAAATGTAAGGATACATTTTCACATTCCCCGTTAGTTTTTTCAGGTACGGATATTCCCCATCTTCTTTCCCCTGAAAAAAGCGAAGTATTGCCGATATAGATTCCAGCGATCTTTTTAGATTGTACAGTTCCTCTAACTCTAGGTAGGTTCCATCAATTCGTATTTTCTCTAAACTCTTTCTAACATCAATAAAATAACCCAAAGGGAAATTATCCTCCTCGAGGCAAATTGTCTTAAACTCATCGGTTTGATTTACAAATCGATTTACTGTGTTAAAAGAATCGGAAAACTCAATGGCATCAACCAAATCTCTCCCCAATGAACTTAAACATTGCTTCTTTACTAGTTCTCTAACTTTATCGAAGCCTATTTTTGTTTCAAAATTTTCTGGATATATCACGCGCTACTCTACAATCTTAGTTATTTCTTCTGCAAAATTAACAAAAGAGTGCGAAGAGACAAAAGGAAAGGAACAACACACAGGTGTTAATCCTTATTATTATTTTACTGCTTCGGAATTACAATTTTTCTTTAGGTACTCCTCCGACTGCATTATCCCTAACTTTACTGCTTGTTTCCAATCCTTACATGCAGCTTCGGTCTCTCCCATCTTATATAAACAAATTCCTCTATTCGCATAAGCGGATCCATAATCAGACTTCAAATTAATGGCGTATGTATAATCTAACACAGCAGTACTAATCATGTTTTTTGCCAAGCAAATATTAGCACGATTAAAGTAATATTTATGCACCAAATGGAAATCTTCTCCATTTTTTTTACTGTAAGCAATTGCCATACTAAATTCATACATCGCTCTCTTAACCTCTCCTTTAAGCTTATATATTTCGCCTAAGTAATAGCTTATTTCATCATCCTCCTGAAATATTTTTTTCGATTTCTGTAAAATTGGAATAATTGTGTCAATGTGTGAAGAATCATTCATTGCAACTGTGTATAACTGCAAATATGAATTCCGATTGGTAAAATCTATCGAAATTGCTTCAACCAATAATTTAAACGCATCATCTGTCATATCAGCCTGAACCTTTTCTATTGCTTCATTAGTTAATGAAATGGCTTTATTCTTATCAGAAAGAGATACTTGATATACATCTTGAGCAGAAACTCCAAATTTTGAAATCAGCAGAAAGAGGATAATAACTAATTTTAATTTCATTCTATTTTCTTTTACAATAAACAATCTTAACAATAACAAGGAAAACTTGTTTTTGTTAAGATCGTACTCATTAATTTACTGGTGCAATAATAGTAATGTCTCAATATTACAAAGACAATGAGAACCCTACATTAAAAGCAACTCCTCTTGAAATATTTTTAGGATCTCCATCCATATCTTCACTTGGGCGAAGAGTTGTTGATTGATAACCTAAACCCAAATCCAAAGCAATATTATCATTTAAAAAGATTGCGACTCCTCCACTAATTCCGTAAACAAAAGTTTTCAGCTTTGTCTCATCTGAATCAGATACATCTTCTAACTTAAGAGATCCAATTCCCAAACCACCATGTAAATATGGTTTAATATTTTTTTCTCCAAAATAGTATCTAGCAAATGGCATTACTGCAAAGCTATTTGTATTAAACTTGTCATCATCATCATCTTTTTCTGTTTGCAAACTTACAGGTAACTCTAATCCGATTGCAAGCCTGTCAACAACAAAATATCCAACTTGAGGAGCAAATTCAAATTTCGTTGATGAACCAAGATCACCATCCCCACCGTCATTTTTCCATTTATTATTTACTGATGTAAAATTTAAATTTGAATTACCACCAATTAATAATTTCCCTTGCTCTGTTTGAGCAGATAAAAATCCTACAAAGCAAAAAAATGCACAAAGCGTAAAAATTAATTTCATAGATTTCTTTTTGATGTATTTGGCCTACTCTTAAGATTTTCGGCAATCTCTTTTTTTTAATATGTAAACTTAGATGTGTTAATTGTAATGTATTTGACCGCAACATTTTTTAAATTTGGCTCCACTGCCACATGGACATGGACTATTTCTACCTAACCGTTGTGTCATTTTTTTCATATTACGAACCTGCATATTCTGATTAAATACCTCAGCCATTAAATCATAAAGCTCAGGATGAGTTTTAGAAAACAACTTTGGTCGTTCAAAGAAATATTCACTAGCTACAGCAAAAAACTCTGCTTTATTTGTTCCTCCATAAGGATTGATATCCGACTTATCTTTGTAAATCTCTTCAATCTTCTGATTAATTAAATCGAACCATGGAATTGCATATTGTTTTTCTAAAAGAATAGATGGGAGACCATCAATATTGCCATCCATTTTGTCAATTAAATGCACAAATTCATGAATTGCTGTGTTTTTCTTGTCCGACTCATTAACAAAACCATGATGCAATGCTGGCTTGGATAAAATCATCTTTCCTTCCATATAACCACTTCCAACCATTCCTAATATTCTGGAATCTGAATTTGCCAACTGAAATTGTTCATTAAAACTACCGGGATATAATAAGACCTCATAAATATTTGTGTACTTCCATTCGGGAAATGCAAAAACAGGAATAATAGCACTTGCTGCTACCAAGATTTCATCCGTAAGATCAACCTCTACATTAATTCCAGTTATTCTACAATTCAGCAAAAACTCTTGAATTTTAAACTCGAATCTTTTTTTCTCATCTGAAGACAATGCAGTATAGAATACTACTTTTTCAATAAGAATGATTCGCCATTGTTTTTGGAATGGGGACTTTGGTGTTTTCCATTTTTTCTTATCATATTTTCTAAAAATAAACCACATGATAGCAATAGCAATTACTAAAACAATTACAATATCCATAATTAAAATTAACGCAGTAAATAAGTTCAATAGATAAATGTAACAAATTACATTTTTATGTTGGTAACTATATAAACATATTATGATTATATAGAAATAATCTAAGCTAATGAAAGCAAAGAATGTTTCATCCCATTAGTTAGTCCATTGTAACCATGTTTTAAAAATTATCCTTTATCTTAGGATGATTTTCAAATAAAATCTATTAAACCCATCATCATTAACCCCTACTTTTTATGCCAAATTTAAACGATTTACTAACTATTATTGAAGGATATATTGGCGGAAGCAAAGGCTTTCCTTTTTTCCCGATAATACTGATTGGTACTGGTCTATTTTTTACCATTTACCTAAAATTCCCTCAATTTCGATTTTTTAAACATGCATTAAAGGTAGTAAGAGGAAAATACGATAAGCCTGGTGAAAAAGGTGATGCATCGCATTTCCAGGCATTAACCACTGCTCTTTCGGGTACTGTAGGAACAGGAAATATTGCGGGTGTAGCATTGGCAATTTACTTAGGAGGCCCTGCTGCATTATTTTGGATGTTGGTTACAGCTTTTCTTGGTATGACTACCAAATTTGTAGAGGTAACTCTTTCGCACAAATATCGTGAAACCGATGAACAAGGATTTATCTCTGGTGGACCGATGTACTACATGAAGAATAAATTAAATATGAAATGGCTAGCTGGTTTTTTTGCTGCCATGACAATTATTTCATCTTTTGGTACGGGTAGTCTTCCACAAATTAATTCAATTACTAATTCCTTATTTTCAACATTTGGGTTCAATAAAATGTTAGTTGGTGCAATTCTTTCGATCCTACTTGCATTCGTAATTTTAGGTGGAATTAAGCGTATTGCAAAAGTTACTGAAAAGCTCGTTCCAACTATGGCTCTTATTTATTTTGTTGGAGCTTTAGCAGTAATTGCCTACAACTATGAGAATATAATTCCATCATTCATTTCCATATTCACCAATGTGTTTTCAGGTACTGCTGCCGTAGGTGGTTTCTTAGGAGCTGGATTCTCTTATGCCTTAACCAAAGGTGTGAACCGTGGTTTATTTAGTAATGAGGCAGGACAAGGATCTGCACCAATTGCGCACGCGGCTGCCAGAACCGAAGAACCAGTATCAGAAGGAATGGTTGCCATTCTTGAACCATTTATTGATACGATTGTTATTTGTACTTTAACGGGTTTAGTAATTCTATCTTCAGGTGTGTGGACAGAGAAACTTCCTAATCGCTTTCAATCAACAGATATGATTGTAATGGCAAATCAATATGATGACTCCAATAAAGAAGATAGAACTGAATTAATTCAGTTCTTAGGCAATCAAAAAAAACTTCCTTTGTTTACTGGCGAGTTAAAAGTGGAAAATGGAGCTATTGAGAATCAAGTAAGTATTATTAACGCCCGATCAATTGCTGAAAATGTTTTAATCTACAATACGGACGGAGATTTATATTCTGGAAAGGTAAAAATTGAAAAAGGAAAATCTACTTCTGAAAATGGAGTTTATTTCCAAGGTAACTCATTAATGCATTCTGCTCCATTAACAGCCGAAGCTTTTTCGAGAAGTTTACTCGGCGATTGGGGACGTTGGATCGTATCCATTGGATTACTTTTATTTGCATTCTCTACTGCAATTGCCTGGGCATACTATGGAGGTCGATCCGTGACTTACTTGTTTGGGGCAAAAGGAGTTCTACCCTATCGAATTATTTACTGTATCGGATTTTTTGTTGCATCTTTTGCAGATACAACAATCATATGGACCATATCTGGAATTACCATTGTGCTTATGGCATTGCCAAACTTAGTTGGAATTTTAATGCTGCACAAAGACATGAAAACGACCATGAATACCTATTGGGATAAATTTAAAAAAGAATATCCCGATGAAGTATAAAGAAGTATAAATAGTAAAAGAGACTCAAACGAGTCTCTTTTTTTGTATTTTAACAGATGATCTTAAATAAATTTCATACCCCATTTGCTATTTTTAAGAATTAGAACACTACAATATGAAGTACATCTATACAAATAGACGAGATGAATCTTTATTCTCATTAAGCACGCTGCAATGCACGGACCATGAACTTCTGTTAAAACAAAATGAGTATTATCGAATTCTTTGGTTAAAAAATGGGACTGCTACAATTCGTGTAGATGGTATTGATTACAAAATTATTGAAAATCAGATAATTTTCCTGACTCCCTTAAACAAAATAGAAATTGTAGAAACTGAAGAGAACATGCTTGCGCTTATTTTTAACCGAGAATTCTATTGTATTCAACAACATGACCAAGAAGTATCTTGCTATGGATATTTGTTCTTTGGTTCATCTGATGTACCAATTGTTAGTCTTAGTTCTGAAGAACAAAATAGTTTTGATTTGCTTTATCAAGTAATGCTTGAAGAATTTGAAAATCAAGATCAAATTCAAGGAGAAATGTTACAAGTATTGTTGAAGAGGTTTCTGATTAAATGTACACGCTTAGCAAGAAAAAATCTTGAGAACCCAGAAATCAACCAAGATAAATTGGATTTTATTCGCCAGTTTAATGTGCTGGTAGAAATGCATTTTAAAAATAAACACAAGGTTGCTGATTATGCCGATTTTCTAAATAAATCACCAAAAACCTTATCGAATCTATTTGGTGAATACAATAGCAAAAGTCCTTTGCAAGTAATTCAAGAACGAATTGTACTTGAGGCCAAACGTCTCTTTCTATATACCGATAAAAGTGTCAAAGAGATTGCCTTTGAAATTGGCTTCGATGATGCTACTCATTTCAGCCGCTTTTTTAAAAAAATAGCTGGAAAAAGTCCTAGTGAATTCAAAAAAGCATGCCTAATTTAGCACTAAGGGAAAAATTGTCAAGTCACGGGGAAGAATAGCCATTCTTACCCGTTTTTATTGCTCCATCTTTGTAATGTCATTAGATCGAAAGACAGATAATCATTAAAAGATCAAAATATAAATCATTATAAAATTAAAACAGATGAGAACAATTACAGTACCAACGAGAGAACAATTAGACGAAAAAGGACTTCAAATTCTAGAC
>JADGFH010000362.1 GCA_016743925.1 Labilibaculum sp. | reverse complement strand
TTTGTAAATAATATTTTTTCAGGTTTTTATAAAATCGACTGACTTTAAAAGTTACAAAATATTCACTATCAATACAAAAGAATTTTCATTACAAAAAAAAGACATATTAATACAAGACTCTTTCACTTTATTTAATACATTATTTACTAATCTCAGCAGGCATATTAACATCATCACTGATCAATAAATCTTCACTATCCATTGCCATAAACACAATAAATTTTTCAATATATCAAGATTCACTTTTATTAAAACGCTTTATTTTGTGAAACTTTTATATTATCTTCATAAAAGAATTTACATCCAAGAAGAAAAAATGACATTAAAAGGAGATATATCAAAATCTGAACATATTGATTGGAAATATATTCCAATCACCATTCAAAAGCTAGAATTAGATAAACAATACAAAATAGCACTGATTGTTGCTTTTGGATGCTTTTTTGGTCTCAGATTAAAAAGCATATTAACAATTCGTTGGGCTGATATCTTAAACAAGAACTCTTTCGAGATTAAGGATAAAAACAAATTAAGAGTCATCTATATCATAGATGATATCCAAAATCTCATCCGTAGGATTCACATGAGATTGGAATCACCAGAGCTTGATCAATACATCTTTTTAAACAACACCGGCAAACAGGTTTTATCCTCTCAATATGTGAATAAACAAGTTAAATTGCTTTTCAGCAAATACGAAATACCATATCAGAATTTATCTTCAGATAGTTTTTTAAAAACTTTCTGCATAAAATTTTTAGAATCGAAAGATTTCTCTATCGAAGCCAAAAGGTGGATTTCTAAAATACTGGGGCATGCCTCTTGGACAATTACAGCAAACTTTTTGGGCTACTCTGAGAATTCTGAGGACGAGGATAATTATAAGGTATTCTCTATGTAAGTAATTTTTAACCTAATCAATACAACATGAAAGGAAACATTAACAATCATAGTCCCACAAGGAATTTGAAAATATTAGTTACAAAATCATTAATTAACATATAAAACTAAACAATGGAAAATTTCATCATTATAATTTGTAGTGTAATTGCAGTGCTTTTAATACTCTTTTCGATTATTATCGTTAATCAAAAACAAGCTAAAATAATACAACGACTAGGTAAGTTTCAATCTGTACGTAGAGCGGGTATCAGCCTTAGAATTCCACTTATCGATCAAGTAGTAGGGGTTCAGAATTTGCAGATTCAGGAACTACGTGTTCCAGTAGAAACTATTACTCAGGATAAGGTAACCTTGAAAATTGAAGTTGCTATACAGTACCTAATTAAAGCCGATGTGGATAGTATTAAAAACTCTTTCTACGAACTATCAGATTCTTCTGCACAAATAGAATCCTTTGTTTTTGATGCCGTAAGAGCTGAAGTACCAAAAATGGAGTTAGATATGGTATACGAAAACAAAGACAACATTGCTAACACAGTGATGGAAGGCTTGAATTCTTTATTATCAAACTATGGATTCGATATTAAAAAAACATTAGTCGTTGATATTTTACCTGATTCTAAAGTTGTAGATGCTATGAATGCAATTAACGAACAAAAAAGACTTCGCCAAGCTGCAGAAGAAAAAGGGGAGGCTGACAAAATTCTAATTATTAAAGCCGCAGAAGCCGAAAAAGAAAGTAAGAAATTACAAGGTGAAGGTGTGGCTTTACAACAAATGGCTGTTTTAAAAGGGCGTGAAAAAGCGATAAAAGATTTGACAGTAGGAACAAATATGGAAATTAAAGATGCTACCGAATTAGTAATAAAACTGATTGACCAAGAAACACTTGTCAGTATGGGAGAAAAGAATAAAAATGTCATTTTTATGACTTCTGACTTAGGCATGAAAGGACAAGTGATGGAGGCTATGGTTGGTGCTGATGTGGTTAGCAATCAATATAAAAACTAAAAATAGAATTTGGTTTAAACAGTAGACCCAAAGCTTATTAAGCTTTGGGTATTTTTATTCACTTATACGTCCTATATCTTAAACCATCTGCCTTTAATGCAAAAAAAATAGCCGTGGCATATGCCACGGCTATTTCCTTATTTCTTATCAAATTTTAATTCTCGGTTAAGATATTACTATCATACTCAACTTCAAATCTAAGTTTGTGTTTTGCTTCTTCCTGAGCAAGCATTAAGAATAATTTCTTAGATGGCTCATCGGTTGTAGCATTAGCAAGATCATTATACAATCTGAAAGCTGATTTTTCCTTTTTCATTGCAATAATTAAAGCTTCCTGATAAGTAATATTAGTTTTATCAACATCTACTTCAACCAAATAATCACCGATTTTAAGATCAGCAATTTTAGTTTCAGATACCTTATATTTCTTACCATTCTTTATTGCCTCTAATTTAGCACGATGACCTATTTCTTCTAAAGCATATTGCTCAAAAGTATCTTTCATCTCCTGGTGCTTCATTTTTGCAGCAAGTTCAGTATAGAAATCAGCAGCCATTTGTTCTTCATTAATGGCAAAATCCAAAATATCCTCAAGTGAATTAAATTCTTTCATAGCTATTAATTTTAAAGTTCTACTTTTTTAGACAAATACTTCTCCTTTAAATAGATATCCATATTTGCAGCTGCTTTTCTACCATCTCCCATTGCAAGAATAACAGTAGCACCACCACGAACGATATCTCCTCCAGCAAATAGCTCTGGAATTGATGATTGCATTTTATCTTTTACAACTTCAATAGTTCCCCATCTTGAAACCTCAAGTCCTTCAACCGAATTTGGTATTAAAGGATTTGGAGAAACACCCACAGCAACAACAACAACTGTTGCATCTATAGTATATTCAGATCCTTCCATTGGTACTGGTCTTCTTCTTCCTGAAGCATCAGGTTCACCCAGTTCCATTTTTTGAACCTTTACTTGTTTTACACGACCATTTTCACCGGCAATGTATTCAATCGGATTGGTAAGCGTCAAGAATTCAATTCCTTCTTGCTTCGCGTGATGAACTTCTTCAACACGAGCTGGCATTTCTTCTTCCGAACGACGATATACAATCATTGCTCTTTTAGCACCCAAACGTTTTGCCGTACGAACCGAGTCCATAGCAGTATTACCACCACCAACAACAACAACATTTTTACCACGTAAAACAGGCGTATCTGAATCTTCCGAATCGGCACCCATTAAGTTTACACGAGTAAGGTATTCGTTAGATGATAAAATTCCATTTGCATTTTCGCCTGGAATATTCATAAAACGAGGAAGACCAGCACCACTACCTACGTAAAATGCTTTGTAACCTTCTTCTTTTAAATCATCTAAACTTGCTGTTTGACCAACAATATAGTTAGTGATAAACTTAACACCCATTTGGCGCAAGCTCTCAATTTCAACATCTACTACTGCATTAGGCAAACGGAATTCAGGAATACCATATTTCAACACACCACCAATTTCATGAAGTGCTTCGAAAACAGTAACATCATAACCTAATTTAGCCATATCACCAGCAAAAGAAAGTCCTGATGGACCTGAACCAATAACAGCTACTTTAACACCGTTTGATTCAGCACATTCCGGAACAGCAATCTCACCTGATTCTCTTTCCCAATCAGCAGCGAAACGCTCCAAGTGACCAATTGCAACCGATGGTTGATTCAATTTCTCAACATAGAAACATTTTTGTTCGCATTGAACTTCTTGTGGACAAACACGACCACAAACAGCTGGCAAAGCACTCGTTTCTTTTAATACAGACGCAGCTTTTCCAATATCACCTCTTTCAATATACTTGATAAACTTAGGGATATTGATACTAACAGGACATCCTTCCATACAGGTAGGATTAACACAGTCCATACAACGTTTTGCTTCTAAAATAGCCTCTTCTTTGGTTAAGCCAGAATTTACCTCAAGCCTTTGTGACTTAATTCTTTCTTCCGGAGCCATTTCTGTCATCTCAACTCTTTCGATCGCCATGCGATCTTTAGCCTTTGTCATCTTTTGGAGTTCGACTCTCCACTCTTTTTTACGCTCGTTTTTTATATATTCTTCAGACCTTTCCATTGTCCTGTTTTTGTCTATTAATGATTAATTCTGAAAATGATCCAATTTGTCATTTTCTTCTTCCTTGTATCCTCCTAATCTTGACATCATCTCGTCAAAATCAATTTTATGAGCATCGAATTCTGGTCCATCCACGCAAGTGAATTTAGTTTTACCATCAACAGTAACACGACATGCTCCACACATACCTGTACCGTCAACCATAATACTGTTTAAACTTGCCATAGTTGGAATCTCATATTTCTTGGTTAACAAGGAACAGAATTTCATCATGATAGCAGGCCCAATGGTGATACACTCATCAATTTTTTCACGCTTAATTACCTTTTCCATACCTTCAGTAATCAAACCTTTAGTTCCATACGAACCATCATCGGTCATTACGATTACCTCATCGGAATTTTTGCGCATTTCCCCTTCCAAAATCAGAAGATCTTTAGATCTTGCTGCCAAAACAGTTATAACGCGATTTCCAGCTTTTTTATAAGCCTCTACAATAGGAAGCAAAGGAGCAACTCCAACACCACCACCACAACATAGAACAGTACCTAGCTTATGAATCTCGGTTGGTTTTCCCAAAGGACCAACCAAGTCGGTTACATAATCTCCAACTTCTAGGTCACACAACTTAGAAGACGACACGCCCATTTTTTGAACGATAATGGTTATAGTTCCTTTTGCTATATCAGCTCCAGCTATGGTTAAAGGAATACGTTCTCCTTTTTCACCAACTCGTAGGATAATAAAATTACCTGGTTTACGAGATTTAGCAATTAATGGTGCTTCAACAACAATCTTTACTACTTTTTCTGAAAAATTTTCTTTTTCAACGATCTTGTTCATTACGTTTTTTAATAAATGAATGAAAAAACAGAATAAAAACTGACTTGTTTAATATGGGAACATGCTTATTCGCAATCGTTTCCATATCTCAACTTCAGTACTTAATTCTAATTCAAATGTAAAAAGAAGTGGCATACCTACCTACAACTAAAAAGCTATTTTTAAACAGTTTTTTATTTTAGGATGAATCTAAATAAACCCTTAATTTCCACGCGGTTCAGCTTCATTATACATCCAACTTAAATTAAGGATGTAAAATATACTATTACAGTTAATTATGCAAAAATAAAGAAGAATTATTGCAATTCGTTTTTTGTTCCAATTGCTTCCTAGACATTTCTCCTGAATATTAAATTGAAGCTTGAATTCCTTATAGGTGTGCAGTTCACTTATTGTGTTTTTTCTCCTAACCTATTTCTGAAAGTCTCAAAACATTACCATCATGCTCTGACTATAGGCAATCTGTAATTATCAGGCATGACTAAAAAAAATGAGAGCCTCACTGGTAGTAAGCCCCTCATCAATTAATTTGTTCCGATTTGTATTAAATCGTAACTGCTTTTCCTTCGTAACAAGCTTGGTAAATAGCTTTGATTTCTTCAAATTTAGGTTTTCTAGGATTGAAAAGAGTACAAGGATCATCCATTGCATTCTGTGTTAGTGTATCTAATTTCGCATCCCATTCTTTCTGATCGATACCATACTCTTTTAAAGAACCAACAACACCTACTGATGCACGAAGTTTTGATACTTCTTGAGCAAACTCTTCAGCACTTGTTCTTCCTGATAAAGCAGCAAGCTCGCTGTATTTGTCAGTTACCTTAGAGTTGAAACGAATAACATTAGGCATTAAAATAGCATTACCACAACCATGAGGGATACCAAAAGTTCCACCAATTTGGTGAGACATAGAGTGAACAATACCCAACCATACGTTGGTAAAAGCCATACCTGCCATACAAGAAGCATCGTGCATTGCTTGGCGAGCCTCTAAGTTATTAGGCTCCTCAACAACCGTATTCAAATTTTTGAATACCAAGTCAATCGCTCCTTTAGACAAGGTATCGTTGTAACGGTCAGAAATATTAGAAGCAAAAGCCTCTACACCATGACTTAAAGCATCTAAACCAGTATTTGCCGTAACATGAGCAGGCATACTTGCACATAAATCACCATCAATAATAGCAACATCAGGTGTTAGCTCGTGAGAAACGATAGGATATTTGGTTCCTTTATCTCTGTCCGTAATTACAGATAGACCTGTCATTTCGGTACCTGTACCACTAGTAGATGGAATTGCAACAAAATAAGCTTTGTTACGCATGGCTTTCACAGCAAATGGTGCTGCTAAATCTTCTAGTTTTGAATCTGGATACTCATAATATACCCACATTGCTTTTGCTGCGTCGATAGCCGAACAGCCACCTAAACC
>JADGFH010000361.1 GCA_016743925.1 Labilibaculum sp. | reverse complement strand
CTTACAATCTGGTCAATCGATTCTACTTTTTTTCCAATTATCACGATTATTTTTTCTCCAATTAACCGAACGTCTACAGGTTTTAACTCCTCATATTCTACCTCATCAATCCCTTTTCCTAATAAATAGGGATCAATAATTCGTTTCTTTTTATCCTCAGGTAATTCAGCATCTACGAGGAATGTAGCTTTATTCTCATTTACGATGCCGATTATACAATTTCTTTGTGAATTGAACACAATTAATTCTGTTTCATCATCTTTAAATAAAGCATAAGAAGCAGGAATCTGAAGGCAAATAACAAGTAATAAAAACATATAAATAGCCTTCTTCTTCTTAAAAATTAAAAGACTAATTAGTGAAAAAATTACCCCATATATAATTGCCAACTCCATCGAACTCATTGATAAGTTTTTTAATACAGAACCTGGCAAATTTTGAATTTGAATGATAAGATAATTCATCATCTCAACCATATTTTGCAGTAGCCATCCTAAATATTTAGAGAGAATTTCTATTGGTGATAAAATGAGCAATATAGCTGAAAGGTAAATCAACACACCTGCCATTATTATAACGATATATCCGGAAATGAGAAAATAGGATGGAAACTGATGAAAATAAAAAATAGCCAATGGAAACGTTCCAACTTGGGCAGCTATAGAAACACTGGTCAATTGCCACAACTTCCTTAAAATCAAATTCTTTACTTGTAATAATTTATCAACTTTAGGTTGGAAGAAGACAATTCCAACAACAGCCAGATATGAAAATTGAAATCCGACTGTAAAAAGTAAAAAAGGATCTAACAGTAAAAGAAAAAAAGCAGAAACAGCTAACGAGTTATAAACGCTTCCATTTCGATTCAGTATTTCTCCTATTACAATAAAACTAAACATACTAGCCGACCGCATTACCGATGGAGATAAACCCGTTAAAAATGCATACATCCATAGTGTAATTAGTAAGACGAATCCTCTTATTAAACTACCATATTTCAGTTTTGCTAGAAAACGCAATAAAAAACTCATGATTAGATAAACAATGCCAACATGTAAACCCGAAACAGCTAGTATAATTTAATGTAGGCTAATGTTACCGACTAACCATAAGCCTCTTACGAAATCACAAATAGCTTAAAAAAATAAGAACATATAGAGAGTTATAAAAATATGCAAGTAATAGACTTGTATGGTATTTTGAAATTGTGTTTGAGTTATGACTTTTTATTATTGGGTAATTAGTGTGTATTTTCTGTTATGTATTACTCAGCTTAAAAAAGCATTACACAGAAAAAACCCCTGAACGTGATGAGAACAGGTTTTTTTTTGCACAATTTGATTGTTTCGACTTTTGTTTATTTATCGTTTTTCCATCAGCACTATATCCTCCACATGTTTATTTTGGTGGTCTATGTATGAGTGTGTTATATGGTGATTTTTGAGGTGTGGCTGAGTTATGGCTTAAGTATGGATTTGTGGTGTGATATTGGTCTGTTTTCTTTAAATTCTGTGTAATTTGTGGGTAATATTGCTAATAAAAAAGTGAATGAAGATTATAGATGAGTAACAAAAAGGAATACTAAATAATTACGTCAAGCTATAATTTTCTAAATATATCTCATTATAATCTTTTTGGATTCTTTCTGATAATCTAGCTATTTTTAGAGCTTCGAAATATGTTCTTTGCCCTTCTTTTTGAGTTAATAAAACAATATCATAAGCTAATTTTTCTCCTGCAAAGCTGAGGTACTCTGAAATAACTTCTGAACAAATATAGTTTACCAATCTCCTCTTGTGAGAGCTATGTAGTTCATTCGATTTTTCAATCTTATCTAAAAAGAATTCAACATCATAAATGAATGAGGTTAATTTTCCCCAAAGTATATTGGAAACTTGGTAGTATTCATAAGATTAAAGATTTGATACATTATGCTGTTGTATTTTAATTGATATTATACTATATAAAAATTTAAATTAAGATGAATGTATTTATCATTTTTGTTAATTTAGAAAAACAAAATGAGAACCATTTTAAAGTTGGCTACAATTAGAAGAATGATGCTTCTTAAAAGTAGGTTATGGACAATACTTAAACTACAATAATGCATATATCAAACATTAAACTTTGGAATTTTAGAACGTTTGGGACAAACACAGAAATATCGAATGAAAGTCTTCCTAATCTTGATTTGAACTTAACTAAAGGTTTGAATGTAATTATAGGTGAAAATGATTCTGGTAAAACTTGCATTGTTGATGCTATAAAGCTTGTTTTAAAAACTCATAGTTACGACTATATTAAAGTTGAAGACCGAGATTTTCATAATAAAACATCACATTTTAGAATAGAAATTACTTTTAGTGAGCTTAAACCTAATGAAGCAAAAAATTTCACAGAATGGCTTGGTTGGATTGGTACAGGAGAAAATGCTAAACCATACTTGAAAATTAACTTTGATGTAAAAAGACAAGGGGAAAAAATATTACCAAGTGATATAAAAGCTGGAGTTGATGATGAAGGCTCTCAGTTAAATGCTGAAGCCAGAGAATATTTAAAAGCTACTTATTTAAAACCACTTCGTGATGCAGGAAATGAATTAATCGCAAAACGAAATTCTAGACTTTCTCAAATACTTTTAGGAGATTCAGCTTTTAAAGGAAAGGAAGAATCTAATGATTTGATAGAAATCTTTAGTGGGTTGAAAGAAAACTTGGAAAATTACTTTAAGGGAGAATATGTCAATCAGGATGGAGTGAAACCTAGAGAGGGTAAGGAGATAAAAATAAAAATAGATAGCTTCATAAAAGGATTTTATGGTGAGAACTACGAAACCCTCTTTGACGCATCTTCAACAGATATAAAATCTATACTTGAAAAATTGACACTTTCATTGTTGAATGAATCAAATCCTGGTTTAGGAACGCTTAATAGATTGTTTATGGCTGCGGAACTGTTACATTTAAATAAATCGAATTGGAGTGGGATTCGTTTAGGTTTAATAGAAGAATTAGAAGCCCACCTTCATCCACAGGCACAAATGCAAGTGATTGATGCATTGCAAAAACAAGAAAATATTCAATTAATATTAACATCTCATAGTCCAAATTTAGCTTCAAAAGTAAACTTAGAGAACGTAATATTATGCTCAGGAGGATATGCTTTTCCAATGGGGAAAAAATATACTATGCTTAAAGAAACAGATTATCCCTTTTTAGAAAGATTTCTTGATGTAACCAAAGCAAATCTTTTCTTTTCGAAAGGAATAATTCTTGTCGAAGGTGCTGCTGAAGATATAATCATACCAGCGTTAGCGAATAAACTGTTTGATTTAAATGTATTGTCTGATAGTCTTACGAGTTCTAGAGTATCCGTTATTCCAATAAACAATACCGCATTTTCAAGGTATGTTAATATCTTTAAAAGAAGACATTATCCACATATTGATATATCTGTTGCTATTATAACAGATATTGACCTTCGTCCAGTTGAATATGCTCAAAAATACAAGATAAAAAAAAATAAAAGGCAAGGTCAAAACATCATTACAGAATTCAACCCCAATGAATATATCAAAGCAAAGGAGAGCAAGATTAATAATCAAAAAGTAAAAGCATTTATTTCCAATCATTGGACTTTAGAATATTGCTTGGCATTACACCCATCACTTAGAATTATACTTTTTAAAGCAATTCAATTAGCTATAGAAGAAAACAGGGCAGATAAGTATACTGGAGTGAAATCAATTAAAAAAACGGTTCGAAGTATTGATGAAGGAAAAATAAATTCATATTGGGAGGAATTTATTGCTGACAAAACAAAGGAAGAAGTTGCCTTTAGTATAATGTACGAATTTATAATTGATAAGAAAAAGTTATCGAAAGCAGTTATTGCCATGTATTTTGCTGATTTGTTAAATAAAGACACAGAACTTACTAAAGAAGATATTTTAACCGAAGACAGTCCAATAGAGTACTTGATTAAAGCGATTCAGTATGTCACAGTTAATTAGAGTAACGAATGAAGATATAGCTTATGCGGAAGGTGTTCTTTTACCTGAAGGAAAAACCTTTGATGAAAATGAAAGAAAAACTTTTATTAGAAATCTGGAAACATTAGACTTACAAGCTGTGCCAGGTAGTGGCAAAACAACAGTTCTTCTAGCAAAACTTCTGATACTTGAGAGGAAGCTCCCTTTTGATGATGGAGCAGGAATCCTTGTAATATCACATACGAATGCTGCTGTAGACGAAATAAGAAGTAAAATTCAAAAACATTGTCCAAAACTATTTTCTTACCCAAATTTTATTGGTACAATACAGCGTTTTATTGATGTGTTTTTGGGTATACCATGTTACACCCAATGGAAAAAGAAAAAACCATATAGGATAGATAATGAGATTTATACTGAGCAATTTAATTTTAAATACCCAGTTCGCCTTAGAACTTCATTAGAGAAACGCTTGGGTAACAAATACTCTACTTTCATACAAGAAGTAACAGTGAGAAATAATGAATTAACTCATTTTTATACTGGAGAACTTAAACCTATTCCTAAAATAGGGAACCATACTGAAACGTATTTAAAGCTAGTTGAAGTAAAAAAGGAATTGCTTCACATTGGTGTTTTAAATTTTAATGATGCATATACTTTTGCAAAAGCACATATTGAAAAATTCCCTTCTGTAATTAAATTACTCCAAAAGAGATTTGGTTATGTTTTTGTTGACGAGATGCAAGATATGGATGAGCATCAGTATGATTTGTTAGAAAGAATATTTTATGAAGAGGGTAACAGTATTTCAAAATATCAAAGAATAGGTGATAAAAATCAATCTATATATAATGGTTATGCAAAAGATAAGATTTATTGGACAGATAGAGAAAAAGTCCTTCCACTAAGCGGAAGTCATCGATTAACTCCTGCCATTGCTAAAGTTGTAAATAATTTTGCTTTGCTTAGAAATGAAAAGTTTGAAATCGTTGGACTTAAAGAAGGTGTACTAAGCCCTCGTATTATTAAATATTCAGATACAACAATTCAAAACGTTATTCCAAAATATTTGAGTGTAATTAAGCAATTGCAAGCAACTGATGCTTTTCCCAAAGAACCTAAATATCCAATTAAAGTAATCGCTTGGAATACGGAGTGGAAAACTGAAGAACAGAGTAATAATCCAGATATAGTAAGATTGGTTGATTATTATTCTAGGTTTAGTAGAGCAGAGTCTAAAATTAGAACAGACCACCCAAGTCTAAAAGGATACCTGTACTATTATGACAAAAATAAGAAGATATTAGAATCTATAAGGGATAGTATTCTAAATGGTCTATTGAAAATTATTCGTTTAGAAGGTGAACTAAATTTAGATGGACGACACTTCACAAGAAGGCAATTGTTACAAACTATAAAAGAAAAAAGTGAAATTTTTCAAAATGATACATATGAAGTTTTTAAACTCAATCTTTACAATTGGTCAATTGATATTATCCGTGGTGAGTCTGAAGCCGTTTATAAATCAATATGTAATTATATTCCTGAATTCTTAGCAATCTTTAAAACTCAAATTAAAGATAGTATTGTCTTTATAACTTCAAATCTAGACGTTAGTGAGAAGTCAATTGATTCGTCAGTCTCAAGGAATAAATTAAAGATAGATGAGTTAGAAGTTGAAGTCACATCAGTGCATTCCGCAAAAGGACAAACTCATTCTGCAACTTTGTATTTAGAGTCTGCGTATCGCAATATGCATGAATCTGAAAGGTTATTTAATCAATTTTTAGGGCAACCGTTCGATGATAAAAGGATTAGGCACAAGGAGTCAACAAAAATATCTTATGTAGGATTATCAAGACCTACTAATTTATTGTGTATTGCAATACATGAAGATAGATTCAGTCAATTTTTAAATGAAATAAATACCAATGATTGGACGATAATAAATGCATGAATAGTATTGGTTAAAACCAAATATTCCATAGGTGGATTAGTAATTTGTTTACATTCATTAAACAGTGAAAAGTATTTAGCTTTTATTAGCGGTTGTTTTTCTTTAAAATAACTTAATACTTGAATCCATTTCTTCCTGAATTATATTCTGTAAATGTTTGTAAAAATCTGAACAACAACATTCTTTTATAATAACAGCTCCATCATAAATTTCAAAAGAGGATGCTTTTTGATGCTTAGAATATTTATCATCCTTTACTTTGATAATTATTTTTTCTAAGAGATATTTATCCATAATTTCCTGATTTATAGTTTTCTATAAATGATAAATCCTTAGTATTAAATTAGTTTTCAAATCACTGTTACATTATAG
>JADGFH010001104.1 GCA_016743925.1 Labilibaculum sp. | reverse complement strand
ATACATAATTAAAAAATGGCAGAATAAAAAAGTGAACAATGTAAATAATTAATGAATTCTGCCCTAAGTTTTGCAAAACTTTAAACTCAATTTTTGTTTTATTTAATAATCGATTTACTAAGCCATTTAAGAATAGAATACCCAATATTGCAACTATCAACTTATATCCTAATGCGAAAATTGAACCCAAGTTGATATATTGATAAAATAATGGTGGTTCTTTTCTCATCCAAAACAAAACACCAATTACAAAAGCGATGGTAATTGCTATCCAAAATTTTGAATCAAATCTATCAAGTAAATTTTTATTTTTCCTGGCTGCATATCCCAAAATGAAGAATGGATAACTTTTTGCTAAAAAATTAAACCCAAAAATCCTAACATTCCACATAACATCCACTAGAATTAGTATAGATGCAATTCCTAACAATATTGGAATGTCAAAGTTCCAAATGAATTTCGTTATTGCCAAAAGACACATACAATAAAAAAGAACAGGTAAAAACCAATACCCAGTATCCGGATAAATAAATTTATTAGCAAATCCTTCTATACCTACTTGGTAAACAATACTAGAGAATAGTGTCCATGCTAGAAACGGAAGCATTAAGGATAATGTCCTTTTTTTCAAAAAAGGAATTATCTCAAAATTCTTGCAACTATAATGGACATATCCTGAAAGGAAGAAGAATAATGGCATATGGAAGGAATAGATAATTCTAAACACAATATTTCCATCATAATTTGGAATAGATCCTTGCAATATGTGTCCAATAACAACACATACTATAGCAAAACCTTTGAGAATATCTATTTTTATCTCTCTCATAAATAAATTATTTTAATTTTCTAAAATTAAAATTTGAATTAATAACTGTTATTAGTTTAATAACATTGTGAATTGTATTACGTTTCACCTATAATTACTCCAAATTATACCGAGCGTATCCAATTCTAATTTCTGAGTAAAACTTTATACAAAAAACCTCTTACATTACTGGGTAAAAGCCGACTTGTGCATCGAATACAACAATTAACAATTAGTTCTCCTAAATTAACAATTCTTAGTCTTTTAAACTCTCTTTGAAGTCTATAATCTTGTAGTGCATATCTTAAACCTCCTCTTCTTTTAAACATCTCGGATCCAGTTCTAAAAAACAATAAACTTTCAGCCATATTATGAAATCGGCAACCAGCAGCTGCCATTCTTCCCCACAAATAAAAATCTTCATTATAATGAAAAGGAAGATAATTACCCGCTTTAATTACACTCTCCTTTTTATAAATGACAGATGGATGATTAAAAGGACTTCTACGTTTTAAAAACTGAACAATTTTTTGGTGTTCTGTTGGTACAATCCTTTGGCTTATAATATTCGTAACAGAATGCTCAAACTCATCTATTGCACTTCCTAATACGTCAATATTCGGATTGTTTCGTAAAAATTCTATCTGTTTTTCAAACCTATTAGGGAAAGCAATATCATCAGAATCCATTCTGGCAATAAACTCATTAGTACAATGACCGATTCCTATGTTTAAAGCTCTTCCTAAACCAACATTCTTATCCAAGCAAACAACAACCATTGGTGAGATATCAACAAATTCAGAAATCACTTTATCCAATTCATCACTTAAAGGACCATCCTTTATAATTACAATTTCGTCTGGTTTCAAACTTTGGTCATTCCAAATACTCTCTAAGGAACGTCTTAGATAAGATGGTTTTTCCTTAAAATAAAC
>JADGFH010001103.1 GCA_016743925.1 Labilibaculum sp. | reverse complement strand
TTCTATATCTACCTCAATATTCCCATATTTTGTTGGTACGCAAACACTGGCCCATTTCAGCCCCCCTAGATTTGGCTGTAAAGTAAATTGCTTCCATCCATCCTCCAGTGGCTTTAATCCAAACACATCAGACGACAATAAAGCGACTGGCCCAGAGCTCCATGCATGACATAAACTCTTTGCATAAGGCCGATTATAAAATGAATATTGTTTTTCTTCTGTATCCGTAGGGTTATATGCTTCCCAAAATGTAGTTGCGCCCATATTCAACATTTCTCCCCAATAGCTTTTTACATGCTTTAACATATAATCTACGTTACCCATTTGGGCTAAAGCCATAACTTCAAAGCCCGCCATATAAGGAGTACCTACCATTTTAACATCCTTACTAACAAGAACTTTTCTAATTCCTTTATATTGATCGGCAGGAGTTAATCCAGATACCACTGCAAGAAAATTAGGATGCTTTGATACCTCACTATTAGAATCATTTTTTGATAACCACGCTTGCTCTTTTTCGCTCCAAGAAACTTTTTTTAAGTTAGTAGCTAACTCTTGGGATCTATCTTGCCATTTTTTCACCGTTTCCACATCTCCCATTCGTTGAGCCAATTTTGCAGTACTTTGTTGCGTCCACCACCATAAAATTTGTAAGGCAGTCCACTTCTCTTGATCTACCCAATCAATAAATAACCAAGTGTCATTTGGGCGTAAAAATCCATCATTATCGCAACGTTCCGATAATAATCGAACTGTTTCTTTAATACGACTCCATTCATGTTTTAAATGCAGCATATCTCCATAGTAAAGTTGATATTGATCTTGTGCGATAACCCACCAAAGAGAATAGTCTATAATTCCATTAATATCTTTTTGTTCAATACCTGCTCGTCCTAATGCAACCAATGAACGACGTACTAATTCTGAATCTGAAAACGAATATGAGTTAACAAATAAACTCATTGCTAAATCCCCCGTCCAGGGTAAACGATCTCGTTTAATTCCATCAAGCAAAAAATCCTGCATGCACAGACGCAAAGTATACGCACTGTTCATCCAAATTTTTGTTAAAGTAGAATCGGAACATGCGAAAGCTCCTTTATAAGCAGATGGATGAAAAAGCGCTTCACAAGTCAAATCTTGGGCTTGTTTATTCTCAACATACAAATACCTAAAAGCTAAGGGATTTTTCGTTTTCCATGTACCATCTATTTGTTTTTGTAATTCTAAGGATTGCTCTAAAATTGTGTTATTTATATCAAGAGCCTCTTTTACAGATTCTCCTACATTTATTTGAGGTTTATTCTCTCCTTTTATAATAAGATAGCCTAAAAGTTCGCATCCAAAATCATATAAATTATTTTCACTGTTTTTTGGTTTTAATTCTACCCGAGGACTTTCAAGTTTATGTGGTGGTATTTGCTGAATATTTTGAAGATGATGATAAGCCGATTGCCATTTATCATTATTATGCTTCCACTCCCAATCTTGAAATGTTGAAATGTTAGTTTGCTCTATTAATAAAGCAGGAGGCTCATTTTGAGTTTCTATCTCAAATCGAATACTATTAACCCGTATGTGGTTAGTTAATCGATACTTATTAAAATCATCATTATTAGAAAAGGAACTAACATATTTATCATTTACATACAATTTTCCTGATCCTGTGGTTTTGTAACTGATTGTTTTTAAATACTGAGGTTGCGATAATTTTAACCTAAACGATCCTGATGTATATGGCAC
>JADGFH010000360.1 GCA_016743925.1 Labilibaculum sp. | reverse complement strand
TGCTTATTTATTAGATGCATTTGTTACTTATTCTCGTTATAGTTTTGCGAAACTTTCAATGGGTTCTTTCAAGTCGCCTATTTCAATGGAATTGAATACTCCTTGTCATAAGTTGCATACAATCAATCGTTCACGTGTCGTTGAGCAATTGGCTACTCCAGACAGAGATAGAGGATTTATGATTTTAGGTGGTGCTGATTCTACATTATTCCAGTACAGCTTTGCAGTAACAAATGGTCCAGGATTATTTGAGAAAGATGATAATAAATCTAAAGATTATGCTGCTCGTCTTGTAGTCAATCCTCATAAGGATTTTAAAATTGGAGCAAGTTACAAATACGGAGAATCTACATCGGGAACAGCTGGAATGCCAGATGATGAAAGAACAAGATATGGAGCTGATCTACAGTATAATAGAGGTGCTTTCATGTTGCAAGGAGAATATCTGTATGCTAAAGATGTAGGATCTTATACAACCGGTGGTGGTTGTGGTGAAGAGTTGGAAATACACCAAGGAAATATAAAGCGTGATGGTGGATTCTTAATGGCAATGTACAGGTTCAATAATAATCTTCAACCAGTATTAAAATGTGAATTTTTCGATTCAGATAAGGATATGGGAAATAATACAGAATTCTGTACTACTTATGGTTTAAATTATTTCTTAAACGATTGGACAAAAGTACAAGCGAATTACGTTTATCGTGCAGAAAGAGATAATGAAATTGATAATGACCTTTTCATGTTACAAGTAACTGTTAAGTTTTAATAATTAAATAATTGGGAGTCGAAAGGCTCCCTTATTTGACTAATTACTAAAAGGATAAGATTATGAAAAAAATGATATTACTTGCATTTGTTTGCTTCTTAGGCTTGCAAATGACTTTCGCTCAAGATGTAATTTCGGTTAAAGAATTCTTGAAAATTAAAAAGGATGCAAATGTTGTATTGGTTAGTGCTCGTAAAACTTCTGATTATGCGAAAGTACATATAGATGGTGCGATTCATATTGATCACAAAGCTCTTTACAAAACTGCTCCAAAGAGTACGTTAAAGCCAACAGCAGAAATTGCTAAAATATTAGGGGAGAAAGGAATAAGCAATACGAATACGATTGTCCTTTATGACAATGGATCAGGAAAATATTCTGGTCGTATGTATTGGATTTTAAAATACATGGGCGCTAAAGATGTTAAGATTCTTAATGGCCACATGAAGGCTTGGAGAATGGCTCGTAAGCCAGTAACTAAGAATCCTGTTAAGAGAAAAGCAACAACATTTACTGTTGGCTTAAACAAAGGAGCGATTGCGAATATTGCACAAGTTAAAAAGGCTAGCAATAATGCTGCATCGGTAATTGTTGATGTTAGATCTGCAGATGAATTTAAAGGCATTAAGGAATCAAAATTACCGAAAGGTCATATCCCGTCAGCAATAAATCTTGAATTCAAAAATGTTTTAACAACTAGAAGCTTATTAAAATCAAAAGAAGACTTACAAGCATTATTTACAGCTGCTGGAGTCACTAAGGATAAGGAAGTAATTCTTTATTGTGAATCAAGTGTGCGTGCTGGTATTGTTTATTTAGCACTTACTTCATCTTTAGGATATACAAATGTGAAGGTATATGATGGAGCATTATTTGAATGGACTGCAAGCGAAGTAGTTCAGAAGTAGATTCTTTTTTTCATAAATCAGAATTCATATCCTTCCTTAAAAGAAGGGTATGAATTCAACCATTACTACTACAATTACTTACAATAATCGATTTTGGATTCATTCAAATCCAAAATCGATTAAAGTAGAGCGAATAGATTAACAACAAACTAATGTTTGTAAACGAAGCATCAGTTCAATTTTAAAACATCAACCTGATGAAGAAATCAAGAAGAGAATTTATTAAGCTATCTGCTATTGGAGCTGGAGGATTAGTTTTGGCCAATCCGTTGTTAAATGCAATGATTGGACAAGTTAATGCGGCAGAACCATTGGATGCTACCAAAATAAAACGTTTTCCTACCTACTGCGAAGTATGTTTTTGGAAATGTGCTGGTTGGGTTTATACCGACGAAAAAGGAGAAATTTGGAAGATTGAAGGAAATGATGACGATCCGCATAGTAACGGACGATTCTGCCCTAGAGGAACAGGAGGATTGGGTATGTATAACGACCCAGATCGCTTAAAAACTCCATTAATGCGTGTTGAAGTTGATGGAAAACAAGAATTTCAAGAAGTAAGTTGGGACAAAGCTTTCCGTTTTATCGCTGAAAAGATGAATAAAATTAAGGAAGAAAGCGGTCCTGAAAGTATGGCTTTGTTTAAGCATGGATCTGGTGGAGCACATTTTGGAAAACTTTTTAAAGCTTTCGGATCTAGAAATATTACGGCTCCTTCCTATGCGCAATGTCGTGGACCACGCGAAGTTGGTTTTAATACCACTTTTGGTTCAAATATTAACTCTCCAGAACCAGTCGATTTAGAGAATACAAAATGTTTGGTTTTAATAGGAAACCACATTGGAGAGAATATGCACAATTCTCATGTGCAGGAAATGTCGAAAGCTATCGATCGTGGAGCTACTATTATTACTGTAGATCCTAGATTATCTACAGCTGCAAGTAAATCTCAATACTGGTTGCCAATTAAACCGGCTACAGATATTGCTTTACTGTTAGCGTGGATGAATGTTATTGTAACAGAAGAATTATACGATAAAAAATATATAGAGCAATATGCTTATGGCTTGGAAGATTTACAAGCTCATGTTGCTGATAAAACCCCTGAATGGGCAGAAGACATTACAACGATTAGTGCCGATGTAATAAGAGAAACTGCCAGAGAAATGGCATTTCATGCACCAGCTACTTTAATTCATCCAGGACGACATGTTACTTGGTATGGAGATGATACTCAGAGATTGAGAGCAATGGCTATGCTGAATGCATTATTAGGCTCATGGGGTAGAAAAGGTGGATTTTATTTCCCGGAAAAGGCAAAAGTACCATCCGTTCCACATCCAGGATATCCAGCGGCAAGTTGGACTTGGAAAGATCATTTAGATGGAAAATATGCTTTGGCAGATTCATCAATAGCGAATGTTTTTGTTGATATGTCTCATCCTGATAACGAAACAGATTACAAAATTAAAGGTTGGTTTGTTGTCGGTACCAATTTGGTATCAACAATTCCTGATACGAAAAGAACTTTAGAGGCGATACAAAATTTGGATTTGATGGTGGTTGTGGATACAATGCCAATGGAAATAACAGGTTATGCCGATATTATTTTACCAGAGTGTACTTATTTGGAACGTTTTGATGATATACGTGCTTCTCCAAATCGATTTCCAAATGTTGCGGTGAGAGTTCCTGCAGCTAAACCGAAATATCTTTCGAAACCAGCAGATTGGATTGCAAGGAAGTTAGCTAAGAAACTAAAGTTGTCAAGTCATTTTAAATATGAGAGCTACGGTGAGGTAGTCGATTGGCAATTAAAGCAAATGGGATCATCATTGGCTGAAATGACAGAAAAGGGAGTGCTGAAAATGGATCGCCAAACTCCAATGTTTATTGAGGATGATTATCATGAGTTTGGAACATCAACAGGAATGATCGAGTTGTATTCTCTTGACCTAGAAATGGAAGGATTTGACCCAATTCCAAATTACACACCACATCCAGAACCACCGCAAGGTTTTTACAGGTTAAATTATGGTCGTGCACCTATGCATACATTTGGTAGAACGGCAAACAATCCAAATCTAAACGAACTGATGAGTGAGAACAAACTTTGGGTAAATCCTAAGGTAGCTGCTGAAAACAATCTTGAGAACAATCAGGAAGTTTGGTTAAAAAATCAAGATGGAATTGTATCTGATTTTGCAATTAAAGTTCGTGTCACCGAGAGAATTGGTAAAGATAATGTGTACATGGTACATGGATTTGGTAGAGGTAACAAGAAATTGAAAAGATCCTTTGGAAAAGGAATTAGTGATTCTCAATTGATTACTAATGTTATGGTTGATCCTGTAATGGGAGGAACTGGAATGAGAGGAAACTTTGTAAGTTTTGTAACAAATAAACCTGAAAGTGGGGTAGTATCATGAGATATGCAATGGTAATTGACACAAAAAAATGTGTAGGATGTAGTGACTGTGTGGTTGCTTGCCAAAATGAAAATCGAGTGCCTATTGGATATTGTAGAGATTGGGTGATTGAAAATTCAAAAGGTAAATTTCCGAATGTAAATGTAGAGTTGAGATCAGAAAGATGTAATCACTGTGAAAATTCACCTTGTGTAAGATGTTGCCCAACGGGAGCAAGTCATTACGAAGAGGGAGGAATTGTAAAAGTGACTCGTCATGAATGTATTGGATGCGGAGCTTGTGTACAATCCTGTCCTTATGATGCTCGTTATTCGCATCCTGATGGATATGTAGATAAATGTACTTTCTGTAATCATCGTTTAGCTGAGGGTAAATTACCATCATGTGTCTCGGTTTGTCCTACAGAATGTATGTATTTTGGTGATATAGATGATCAAGAGAGCAAAGTATATCAATTATTACAAGATCGAACTTGGAAAGTTTTGGCTCCTGAAGTGGGCACAAAACCACATGTATATTATTTAATTTAGTTTGTTGAGGTTAAATAGTTCAAGTTTTTTATCTGATTCCATTTGTCAAGTGGTACTCGCGCTGGGGCAATCTTGACGAATGGAATCTAAAACCTTTAATTTATGAATGAAGAAATAATGATTAGCGGGAGAATGAATCCTCATGTCGATCCTACATTAGGAATTTGGGGATGGGAAATTCCATTGTACCTGTTTCTTGGTGGATTGGCTGCAGGAATTTTATTTTTTGCTGCCTTATATACAATCCTCGGAAAAGAGAAAGAACTACCAACTGCAGTTCGAAAAGCAACATTTTTAGTACCTATAATTTTGATCGTAGGTTTGGGAGCTTTATTCCTTGATTTAAAACACAAAGTTTATTTTTGGCAACTTTATACTACCATAAGAATAGAATCGCCAATGTCTTGGGGAGCTTGGATATTAATGTTAATTACACCTTTATCCATATTATGGTGCATTAGCTATTGGAAAGACATCGTACCAGGATGGAAGTATAAGCTCGAATGGTTGGAGTATATCGAGAAGTTGGTTAAGCAATATCGGAAACCAATGGCTTGGATAATTATTGTCTCATCTGTAATATTAGGAATTTACACGGGTATACTATTATCTGCATTTAATGCACGCCCTTTGTGGAACACATCCATTCTTGGACCATTATTCTTAGTGTCAGGCTTATCTACCGGAGCTGCTTCCATCATGTGGATGTCTAAAGATCAATTGGAAAGAACCTTATTTAGTAAAATTGATTTACTATTGATTGGTATTGAAATCTTTTTTATTGTCCATCTATTCATGGGATTCATGGCAAGTAATGCTGCTCAGATAGAAGCTGCAGGTTTATTTTTAGGAGGAGCATATACTTTACCATTTTGGGGAGGTGTTGTTATTTTGGGATTAATTGTGCCCGCCATTCTAGAAATTATGGAGTTAAGGGGGCGAAAGATTCCTGTTGCTCTTCCTGCGATATTAATTTTATTTGGAGGTTTAATTTTTCGATTTATAATGGTAGATGCAGGACAATTAAGCAGTTATTTATATTAAATAAGAATATTTGTTGTTTTTATATTAAAAGAGTACTTCAGGGTACTCTTTTTTTTATTGGTCTATTTTACGTAAATTCAAGAGAGTAGAAAGTTAAAATTTACTGTATGGCAGATGTTAGGTATGAAATTATTGAAACATCCTCAGCCTCTAATGTTGTTATTAGGGAGTTTATTGGCATCGTAAAGGCTGATGATGTTATTGAATCTTTTAAATATATTTTTGAAAAGTATGTTGATGAGGAATTTACTGCTATCATCACAGACTTTACTCACGCTAAGTTTGCAATGAGTATTAGTGATTTTCAAAAAGTATTAAAATACATTAAGAAAACGCCTGTCATTTTTGATATTCAACTTGCGATTATCGTAGATACCCCTAAGAAAGTAATCTTCCCAATTCTTGCTAAAACCAAACTAAAGAAATTAAATATTAAACCATTTTCTACTGTAGATGCCGCCATAAAATGGCTCAATTAGTTTGCCTTAAGCACTAACTCAACAGACTGAATTTTTCAGTTATAACAATGAATTTTAGTAGGGAATTTATCTTGATGATTTTAGAATCATTTAAGTTTGAGTTCAGGTTTTTTTTGGATATAAGCTATTTTCTGTTGTAACTTAGGAATAAATAGAAGTCTAAT
>JADGFH010000359.1 GCA_016743925.1 Labilibaculum sp. | reverse complement strand
GAAGCGGAATGGGAATATGCTGCACGTGGTGGAAAAACATCTCCTTATTTCTTCGAAGGCGAACCTTCTAATTATTCAAAGAAAAGTACTTGGAATAAAATATTCGGACAGGATACTTCTGTAATTTCTAGATATGTTATTTATGATGCCAATAGTGGAGGAAAAACTCAAACACCAAATATGGTAAAGGAGAATCCATTTGGACTTGTAAATATGTTGGGTAATGTTTCTGAATTTTGCTCCGATTGGTATAGCCCAAAGGCTTATTCGCAATACAAAACAAAAACCATAATTGATCCCAAAGGTCCTGCCAAAGGAAAAGAACATGTTGTAAGAGGAGGAGCCTTTAACTCAGATGCAAGTGCTGTAAGAAGTGCAGCCAGAGATTATACACAAACCAAAAAATGGTTGAAGACAGATCCTCAAATGCCCAAAAGTATCTGGTGGTACTCAGACTGTGTTCATGTTGGTTTCAGAGTTGTGTGTGAAGTTGATTCTGAAATATCTGAAAAGAATTAGTCAAAGAATAAAGTAATTGCATTGGAATACTTGTCGATAGGCAAAGACGAATATTAAATTCCAATTTTCTACTGAATAAAAAAACAATAATGCTATGAGTAAGAAAGAAGTCTCAAGAAGAAATTTTATTCAAAAGACAGCCGCAGCAACAGTATTTGGTGCTATTGGTATGTCAACAATTTTATCTTCGTGTAGTAAAAAATCCGCAAAAGAATTAGGTTTACCACCATTGCTTAACAAAGCACCAAAAGGTAAAAAATTAAAAGCAGGCTTAGTAGGCTGTGGTCACCGAGGAACAGGAGCTTTGCTAAATTTCTTAAGTTCTGGTTCTGGACTGGAAGTGATTGCTTTAGCAGATGTATTCGAAGATAAAGTTGAAGCTTGTAGAACAAGGTTGAAAAAATATAAAATTGAGTTGGATGACGACAAGTGCTTTGTTGGATTTGATGCCTACGAACGCTTAATGGAAACAGATATTGATGTTGTGCTACTCGCGACCCCTCCTCATTTCAGACCTGATCATTTTAAAAAGGCTGTTGAGCAAAAGAAGCATGTATTTATGGAAAAACCGGTTGCGGTTGACCCAGTAGGTATTCGTTCCGTAATTGCCAGTGCAAAAAAAGCAGAAGTTTTAGGTTTAAATGTTGTTACAGGAACTCAACGTAGACATCAACGCGATTATATTGCCACATATGAACAAGTTGCCAATGGTGCTATTGGAGATATCGTAGCTGCTAAAGCATTCTGGAATCAAGAGCATGTCTGGTTCAGAAGAAGAAAAGAAGAATGGACAGATATGGAATATATGCTTCGAAACTGGAATAACTTCTGTTGGTTATGTGGAGATCACATTTTGGATACTCACGTTCATAATATTGATATTATCAACTGGTTTACAGGAAAACACCCAATCAGTGCTGTTGGTTATGGCGGAAGACATCGAAGAGTTACAGGTGATCAGTACGACTTTTTCAGTATTGACTTTGATTACGGGAATGGCTTATTTTCTCACAGTATGAGTCGTCAAATTGACAATTGTGCAAATGCAACTGGTGAGCTAATTGTTGGAACTGAAGGATATACCAATTGTAAAAATACCATTTACAATTTAGATGGAAGTATCAAATGGCAATATGAATATCCAAAGGATAAAGAAGGAAAATCAACGAATGTTGTGAAAATACCACCCTATATTCAAGAACACATTCACTTGGTAACAGCTATTAGAACCAATGAATATGTAAATGAAGCAGAACGAACAGCACTATCTACATTAACAGCTATAATGGGTAGAGAATCTGCATATTCTGGAAAAAAAATCAAATGGGAAGAAATCATGAAATCGGAACTTAAATTAGGCCCAAAGGAATACACTATGGGAGATGTTGATATGGAATTTGAAGTTCCAATTCCGGGAACCGCAATTAAATCTTAACATTAAATAATAAAAAGATGGTAGCGATTATTACGAACACAGATGCCATTGATTAATTTATCAAAATACTAACTCAATTAAATAACTCCCAACCAATGAAGGATGAATCTCAAAGTCGACGCAATTTTTTAAAAAAAGGTGCAGCAGCTGCAGTGGGCCTTATGGTCTTGCCACAAATAATTCCAGCTTCAGCTCTAGGTAAGAATGGTTTTATTGCTCCAAGTGACCGTATTGAAATGGGTCTAATTGGTTCTGGTGGAATGGGAAAGGCAAATTTAAGGCATTTTTTGGCCAATAAATCAGTTCAAGTTGTTTCAGTCTGTGATGTTGACCAAAAACAAATTAATAGTTCCTTAAAAATGATTAAGGATGCCTATGGTAAACAGGAGGCACGTTCTTATGGAGATTATAGAGAAATGCTCGCCAAAGAGAAATTAGATTCTGCAATATTAGCTCTCCCCGATCACTGGCATTCTATTATAGCAGTATCGGCAGCCAACCAAGGTATTCACATTTATGGTGAAAAACCATTAGCGCGTACTATAAAAGAAAGTAGAGCTATTGTTAATGCTGTTAAAAAAAATAATATCACTTGGCAAACTGGTAGTTGGCAAAGGTCTGTAAATCATTTCCATAGAGGTTGTGAACTAGTAAGGAATGGTGCAATTGGTAAAGTCGAACGAGTAGAAGTTGGACTGCCAAATGGTCGCCCTTCTATTGGTACTCCTCCTATTCAAGAAGTGCCCGATGGTGTAAACTGGGACATGTGGCTAGGACCTGCGCCTAAGGTTCCTTACAGAGGAGTTATGCATTTTAATTGGAGATGGATAATGGATTATTCTGGAGGCCAATTAACCGACTGGGCAGGTCATCACGTGGATATTGCTCATTGGGGATTGGGCTATGACGATAAAGCTCCAATTGAAATACAAGGAAAAGGTGTGTATCCAATTCAAGGAATATACGATGTTCCTGTTGAATATGATTTTACTTGCCTATATGATACTGGAGTAAGTTTACGCGTTGCCAATTCAGGAGCTTATTCTGGCAGAAGTGGAAAAGGTACAGACATAGAGAACAGAAGAACCGGAATGGGTACTGTTTGGTATGGAGAAAAAGGATGGATACATGTATCACGTGCTGGTATTTGGGCTAGCGATGCTAAACTACTGGAGACTGAAATTACCAATCCTATTTACAAAAGCACCGATCACTGGAATAACTTTATAGACTGTATTAAATCAGGAAAAGAAACAATTACACCAGCTCATATTGCTCACAATTCTATTTCTGTTGCCCTGTTAGGCGAAATTGCAATGTTAACCAACGAAAAGCTTAAATGGGATGCTAAAAATGAGCAGTTTACCAATAGCGACAGAGCAAATAATATGCTTAGTCGCCCATTTAGAGCTCCTTGGTCATTACCTAACAGTTTATAATCTATTAAGTCGAAAAAAATGAAAAACATACTTAACAATCGAATATCAATTGTCATTACTATTCTGATACTGATTTTTTCTGCCTGTAGTAACGAAAAAAAGCATCAAGTTTTATTAGTAACAGGTCAGTCAAATAGCTCACACAATTGGGAAGCTTCACATGTAGCATTAAAGAAAATTATTGATAATGCTGAAATCTTTAACTTGGATATAGCAACAAGTCCTAAAAAGGGATCGGATATGTCTGATTTTAATCCTGACTTTAAAGCTTACGATGTTGTTGTGATAGATTATGATGGCGATTCATGGTCTAAAAAAGCACAAACAAATTTTGAACAATATGTAGCGAATGGCGGAGGTGTTGTTGTTGTTCATGGAGCAAATAATAGTTTCCCAGAATGGAAAGAATATAATGTAATGACTGGCTTAGGCGGTTGGGGAAATAGAGATGAGAATGCTGGCCCATATGTTCGTTGGGATAATGGGGAAATTATTAAAGATTCTAATCCTGGTAAAGCAGGTATGCATGGAAATAAATCACAATTTATTGTTGAGACTAGAGATAATTTGCATCCAATTATGAAAGGACTCCCTTTAAAGTGGATGCACACAACAGATGAATTGTATGGCCGTTTAAGAGGCCCTGCCAAAAATTTAAATGTTCTAGCAACCAGTTGGTCCGATCCTAAAACTAATGGATCAGGTAATCACGAACCTGTTTTACTTACAGTGAAATATGGAAAAGGTAGAATTTTTCATACCGTATTGGGGCATGTTGGAACTGATAAGGATTTGATTGCTTATAAAAGTGCATTGTTTATTTACACTATTCAACGTGGTACCGAGTGGGCTGCTTCTGGAATTGTAAGTCAGAAAATACCCGCAGATTTACCAAATATTGCAACTCCGCTTGTACTTCCTTCTTATAAACAATATACGGTAGCTAAGCTTTTTGAAAAAGCAATGAAATACGAGATAGGAAAATCAAAAAAGTTTATCAATCTAATTTCTCAGCGAATCAGAAACCAAAAAGGGAATCAGGAAGGTATCGCAAATTTGGAGAATAAAATTATCAAATTACTAAACTCATCAGAAACAACGAGTGATGCTAGAAACTATTTCTGCAGAGAACTTAGTTGGATGGGATCAAAAAAGGCTTTAGTTGTTTTAGAGACTTTAGCCAAGCAACCAGAAACAGCCGATATGGCCAAATACGCAATTAAACGTTTAACTTCAAAATAAGTGCTTACCATGCAAAAATTATTTTTATTTATCATGATCATCTCATCAAGTATAATGTCTACCACTTCTGCTTATTCTCAGAAATGGAAAATAGCAAGTCAAGCTTGGACATTTAAAGAATTCACGTTAAATGAGACATTAAACAAACTAGAAAATCTAGATATAAAATATATAGAATTATATCCTGGACAAAAATGGGCCAAAGGAGACGATAGAACAACGCACTTTAGCATGCCTGCCCAACAAATTGTCGAATTAAAAGCACTCTTAAAAAAGAACCATGTAAAGGCAACAAGTTATGGTGTAGTATCTCCTGACAATGAAGCTGAATGGATCCAATTATTTGATTTTGCAAAAGCGATGAGTATTAAGACTATAATATCTGAGCCGAAGCAAGAACAATTGGAAATGGTAGATGGCCTATGTCAGAAGTATAAAATCCGTGTAGCCATTCATAACCATCCTGATCCAACACGTTATTGGAATCCTGAAATAGTATTAAAGGCCTTGGAAGGAAGAAGCAAATACATAGGAGCATGTACCGATTTGGGACACTGGACTCGTTCCGGTTTAGATGCTGCAGACTGCCTTAAAAAATTGGAAGGACACATCTTCGAGATTCATATGAAAGATGTGAACAGAACCGACAAAAAAGGTCATGCTATTGTTTGGGGTGAAGGTGTAATAGATTGGAATACGGTATTCGAAGAGCTTAAACGTCAGAAATTTGCCGGTAAATTTGTTATCGAGCACGAATACAATTGGACTAACCCAGTTCCAGATATTAAAAAGAATCTTGCATTTTTTAATTTAAAAACAAAATAACAACCTAAAATCGGTATAGCCGAAGCAAACTATACAATTACTATTTTGCCAATTTTTATACAAATGAAAAAACAACTGTTCGTATTGAGTCTTGCTATGTTATTAGGCGTAAACCATGGAGTATTCGCGCAAGACAATAATGAAATTGATCCCAAACTCACAGAAGATTGGACCCATAAACCAGAAATTGTATCCTCAGATAAATACGGAGAATCTCCTTCTGATGCCATTGTTTTATATGGAGGTAAAACAGATTTGAACAAATGGGTAGATGGCAAAGGAAAAAGTATAACCTGGAAAGCCAAAGGGAAAGCTCTAATTGTTGAAAAAAATGGAGGAATGATCACCAGTAAAAGGTCATTTGGAGACATGCAATTGCATATTGAATGGGCATCTCCCAAAAAAGCTGTTGGGAAAGGACAACAAAGAGGTAACAGCGGTATTTTTATTATGGGTCTGTACGAGGTTCAAGTATTAGATTCTTATAACAACGAAACCTATTGCAATGGCCAAGCAGGAAGTGTATACAAGCAGCATGCCCCGTTGGTAAATGCATGTCGTAAATCTGGTAAATGGCAAACCTATGACATCTTTTTTACTGCTCCTAAGTTCGATTCAGATAAAAAATTAATATCACCTGCCTATGCAACTGTAGTTCACAATGGAATTTTAATTCAGAATCATGTTGAGTTAAAAGGTCCTACGGAATACCGAGGTCAACCTGTATATAAATATCACAAAGCTAAACTTCCTATTCAACTACAAGATCATGGGAACCCAGTAAAATTCAAAAACATCTGGGTTAGAGAATTATAAATTTCAAAATCATCAACAATGAAAAATATTTCAAGAAGAAATTTTATACGCTCTACAGG
>JADGFH010001102.1 GCA_016743925.1 Labilibaculum sp. | reverse complement strand
TTTTAAAACTTTATCTGATTCGGATTTTTCAGGAGGTACTTACTTTGTTGGTTATTTAATTTACAATAAGAATTTAGACCGGGCTTTTGGAGGTAATGCATTAGGTGATATGCCTAACTTTACTGGAGAATCATATTACACGACAGCAACAAGTGAAAATCATACGGCATGGACTGATTATTCTGGCAATCCTAGTATTGCATTTGAACATCTATTATTGAGCGGTCAAAAATTGGCTTTGACAACAAATGACATTATTGAATTACAGAATAAAGTTGAAGTGCTTTCAGATTCAGAGATTAGAATTATACTTCCTGATAAATATGATGTGACGGTAGGTGATCGTTTCCAATTGTTCTTTAGAGGGGTTATTGAATCTCCAGATATCTACGGCCACTATATTCAAGTTGTAACAACTAAAGGACATACATATGCTCGGTATTGGGAATTTGATTCGGTAGAGGCTGATATTGGAACTCATAACTTAACTATTAATGTGTATGATCCTGCAAAAAATCTACTGGGAACTGCGAGTACTCAGATTGTAGTTTCTAAAGCCGTAACACAACCAGCTGCACAAAAAAACATTCTTTGTGTAGGTGATTCTCTTACTTCTTCAGGAACTTGGTGTCAAGAAATATACCGTCGATTAACTGCCAGTGATGGGAATCCCATAGGGAATGGGTTTGGAAATATAAAGTTTATTGGCTCTCGTGGCACAGCTCCTATGCAATGGACTGGCTACGGCGGAAAAACATGGGGGTGGTATAATGTTGAAACGCCTTCAGGAGAATTGGATTTCTGGATTTACGGAACCCATGACAAGGATGCTTCGGATCAGTTGTCTTATTGGAATGACTCAAATGGTAATTCTTGGAGGTTAGAGGAAATTGAAGCGAACAGACTGAAATTTTCACATCAAGGACATACAGTAGAGATGCCTTCAGGTTCAGGAGTGTTAACGCATAGTTCTAATGCGATTCATACTGGAGTTATTAATTATGATTCAATTCAAGCTGATGAAGCTAATCCTTTTTGGGATGAAGCAGCTAGTAAGGTCGACTTTCAATCTTTCTGTTTAAGAAATGGCTTTTCGGGTATAGATGTGGTTTACACACTACTTACTTGGAATGGTATGGGTGCGGACAGATATATCCCTGAATTACATTCAGGATTAAGAACTGATGCTTTAATGTTTGTTGACAATTTACATGCAGACTATCCAAGCGCGAAAATAAAGATATTGGGAATTCCAATCCCTTCTCCATTTGGAGGTTTAAGTACAAATTACCCATCATCTTACTATGGTTCATACGCTAATTACTTTGGACTTGTGAGAACAGTTATGGGGCTAAATCTTCTTTATCAAAAAATTGCAAACGATCCTGCATATTCTGATTTCGTGGAATTTATAAATGTTTCTGGGCAATTCGATGCTGAGTATAATTATCCTGAAACAGTAAGAGTCGTCAACACAAGAACCAATGTTACTGAAAGAATGCAAACAAATGGTGTTCATCCTGACACAAATGGATATTATCAAATCGGAGATACAGCATATAGAAATTTTATTAAAAATTACTGTCAGTAATTAATGCTTCCCAAAAGGAAGCCCCCGGTCAAGGCTAGCTCTCTCACCTTCTAACCTTGCAAAATGCGAAACAGCCGCATACCCGGAGACTAAATGTCTTCGATGTGCGGCTGTTTCGCATTTTTTAGTTTGAGAGAGAAAACAAAACTACAATAAA
>JADGFH010001101.1 GCA_016743925.1 Labilibaculum sp. | reverse complement strand
CTCTTCAATAATAACTATGTCCTCATCATTCAAAGTTGGTGTCATACTGTCACCTGCTACTTGTATAGCCTTTAAATTATCTAAGTTTGGTTTTATTTTAAAATACTCTATCGGTACTGGAAACTTTCCTATTACATCAACATTGTAATTTCTTATTCCACTTCCTGCACTTGCTTTAGCAGATAGTAAGTCTATTTGATATTGAGAATTGTCTACATGTAGAGAAGTGTTTGTGTCTATCACTCTTGTACTACTTTCACTAGCAATATATATTGCATTTAAATGATTTCTAAGAAGAGGGAACTCATATAAGTACTCATCTGCATTCTCATCAGTTTCATAGAGAAGAAAATTTATAAGATTATCTATTGCCTCATAAGTAAACCCTTTACCTTTCTTTATTCTCCCACTGTATGTTTTATCAGTACCCTCACCTAATATTTCAGCCATTGCAGTTTTGCTATAACCTATCTTTAAACGTAGTTTTTCAATTTCTACAGTAATATTTACCATAATTAATCCTTTTTTCTTGACATACCGTAAAAATTACTGTATCATTTCAGTAATTAACGACTAAGAGCGTAAATGGTTACAGTAATTTTAACGGTTTAAGTGTATCAATACTGTTTCTTATGAGTAAATTATACCACAAAAGGGAAAATATGGCAAATTTAATTTTTAATAGAGCAAAAATGAACGAAATAGGAGGAGGAAACATTAAGGGTTTTTGTGAAATAACGAACATTAAGAGAGGAAACCTTTATCGCATAGAAAATTCCACCAGAACAAATGATGGAACATACGCACAAGAAATAGCAGAAAGACTCGTAAAGATGGGTTGTGCAGAATGGGTTAATAAAACAGAAAACGATACAAAGGAAATTTTACGATGAGTGCAATAATAAATAGTTGGGATGTAGTAGAAGTAGACGGTGAGCCAACTGTAAAAGATACAGATTTGGCTGAAAGATTAGGGTTTGAAAGACCAAGAAATATAAGAAATCTTATAAAAAGAATGGTTGAAAGTGGTAGCTTTGGCGGTGCTTTACCGTGTAGCACCGAAGAAGTACCAGAGAATGGCGGAAAAATTGCAACAGTCTACCACCTAAACGAAAAACAAGCACTAAAAGTAATTTCAAAAAGTGAAACAAAAAAAGCTGATGAAATTATGGACGAGGTAATAGACGTATTTTTAGCTTTTAGAAGTGGAAAGTTACAACCGCAACAACCTTTATCATCAATGCAGGTATTAGAAAACTTTTTTAAAGTATCTCAAGAACATAATTCGAGATTAGAAATTCTTGAAAAAACAAAAAGGTTAGAGGGGTGGCAAGAAAAACGCATAAAAGATGCAGTAAATCAAAAAGTATTCAATTTAAGCAATGGTGATAAAAACAAAGCACCTATTTATAGAACTGTTTGGAGAATATTGAAAAACCGTTTTACCGTTGCGAGATACAGCGAAATTCCATCAATCGAATTTGAACAAGCATTAGACTTTGTAAATAGAATAAGAGTTGCTGACTTGTTGGGTAGCTTTGATTATTATAGCCAGAGTAAAGATAAATAAATTGAAAGGAGAAACACTTGGAAGACTTTAACAAAATAATGTATTTATTTGAAGAAATAAAAGCAGAAAAAGAAAACAAAGCCGGAAAAGCAAGAAACAGAAATCGTCTTAACGAAATCAAAAAACTTGTAACACCTGCAAAAAAAGAATTAATGGATTAACAATTCATAGAGCTTTACTA
>JADGFH010000358.1 GCA_016743925.1 Labilibaculum sp. | reverse complement strand
ACCAAACCAATCTTAATATCCTCATGCGGATAAATGCTCAATTTGTGTTTCTCTTTGGCTGCAACAAAATGCTTATAGTAGGCATAGGAGGTTTCGTAATCTCGCAAATAGTAGTACATCTTGCCAACCTCTTGCAAAATATCCAAACGGGTTGTATCCTTTTCGAAGGCGGCTACCAATAGGTCTTTTGTCTTAAGCAAATCTTGATTTTTTGCATACAAAATGTAGGCTTTCAAATATTCTGAAAACAAATTTTTAGAATTGTAATCAGTCGATTTGTTAATGTAAAACAAAGCTTCATCTACAAAACCTGTTTGTACAAAAGCATTGCTAACATGCAAGTATACATAGCTTGCAGTTACAGAATCTTGTGCTGCAATATCCAAACCAATTCCTCTTAAAGCATACTCCAAATATTTTTGAGTATTAGGCATGTAGGTGGTGTAATAATCCGATAAGAAATTAATAGCCAGAGCTGAATTTGGGTTATAGTGCAATGCCTTTTCTAAATATGGGAGTGCCTTATCGTATTCACGTATATTCATGTAATACAAAGCTTTTGCCAATAGCGATTGTGGCAATTTTCCATCTAAAAGCAATGCTTTATCAGCATTCTCATTTATTAAAGCAGTATGTTTCCTTTGAGCACTTGCAATATCTAAATAATAGTACGCCATGGCAATATCGGCATATGCCTGTGCAAATTCAGGATCCTCCTCTACAGCTTTCTTAAAAAATACAATTGCTTCTACTAAACCTTCTCGATTACCTTTATGAAAAAACTCCATTCCTTTCAAAAAGTAATCGTAAGCAAGTAAATTATCGGTCGGCACCTTATTAATCTGCTCTTCCTCTTCTGGTGTGATGATTGCTCTAATTTCACCTGCAATATTTTTGGCAACATCTTGCTGTAGCGCAAATATATCCTTGGTATTCTTATTGTACTGTTCTGCCCACAAATGCTTATCGGTAGGCGCTTCAATTAACTGAACAGTTAGCTGAATCTGATCTCCAATTTTCTGTCCACTACCTTCAACAAAATAGCTCACATTCAACTCCTTTGCTATTTCTGCACTTGTTTTTGCGTTGTTGCGGTATTTCTCAACCGAAGTGCGACTAATCACTCTTACATCTTCAATTTGCTGAAGCTTGGTAAGAATCGATTCCATTAATCCATTAATCAGATATACATTAGTAGAATCGTTACTGTCGTTTTTAAAGGGCAATACTGCTATCGATTTTTCAAGACTAACTGGTTCTTCCTTTGCTGGCTTTGTAAAAACATAAATCAAAACTGCCATGAGAATCAAAATAAAGAAAACACCAAGAATGAACTTTCTCTTATTACCTTTATTTGGTTCTATCCAATACGCATCGTCAAGTTGATTTTCTTGATTGCTCGCTTCACCAGGGGGAAATCCAAAATGATCTCTAAAACACTTAATAAAGTAAGAAACACTCCCAAAGCCAACTTTGTATGATATTTCGGAAACACTAAGTGCATTTTCCTGCAATAACTCCATTGCATTTTTAAGACGTACCTGACGAATGAACTGACTTACCGATAAATTATTTATTTTTTTTATTTTACGAAGTAAGTTAGAACGACTCATTCCTATTTCATCTGCAAGTTCTGATACTCCAAACTTTTCATTCGAGATATTCTCTTGAATAATAACAGTGATTTTTAATAGAAAATCATTTTCAGAAGAGGATTGATCAGGCATGTTTAGGTCTAGAAAAATAGGGTTAAATAATTCTTCCGAAAAGATACGAATCCTAATAGTAAGATACAATTGAGCGTAACTAAAGAATATTTCACAATCCAATTAACTTGATTTGTTACTTTTCAACAAGCTTAATAACACTTACTGAAAAGCCCTATTTTAAAGCAATGCGTCAACAAATGCGTCATAATTTATACTCCTGCATCATAGTTATTAGTCGCTGCTAAAACTTGATACCATTGGCATCATAACTGTTTAGTGCTGCATCACGATTTCAGAGATCTTTACAGTAGAAAATAAATGTCAAACTTTTAAATAGATCAGTTATGAAAAAGAAACAAAGTATTACAATTAAGCTAGCAGGATTTTATTTTACTTCTATGATAGCAGCATTACTTATTAGTATGAGTGCATGCAACAACACAGCTAAGAAAACAAACGACAAACAAGTTGAAACCGAAAAAAAAGCAAAAGTGCCAAGTATGGATATTCATGCTGCCACTTTTATGGGTAACGTAAATGCAGCCTCGCAACACATTGCAGCAGGAACAGATCTTAATGCTAAAGACCAGTATGGTTCTACTCCATTAATGATTGCAGCAACCTTTGGAAAAACGGATATAGCGCTTGCCTTAATCAAGGCAGATGCAAAATTAAACATCACCAGTAACGATGGATCAACAGCATTGCATACTGCAGCTTTCTTTGGTCGTAAGCAAATTGTACAAGCCTTACTTAATAAGGGTGCTGACAAGAACATTCAGAACAAACATGGATCAACAGCTTTGCAAGCCGTTCAATCGTCATTCGAAAGCGTAAAACCAATTTACGATCAAATTAGTAAAGATCTTGGACCATTTGGTTTAAAACTAGATTATAAACAGCTAGAAAATATTCGCCCAGAAATTGCGAAAATCTTACAGGAATAAATACTATTGATTGTAATAGAATATTTTAACCTTTATAAAAAAAACGAAATGTTACCAGCAGAAAGAAGATACGATATAGATTGGCTACGGGTAATAACCATAGGATTGCTATTAATTTACCATATCGCCATTGTATTTCAACCTTGGGGTGTGTTCATCCAATTTATACAAAGCGAACAATCCATGGAAAGCTTATGGATTCCTATGGCAATGCTAAACATCTGGAGAATCCCCTTGCTGTTCTTCGTTTCGGGGATGGGTGTTTGCTTTGCAATCCGTAAAAGAGATTGGAAAAGCCTGATGACGGAACGATCAAAAAGAATTCTATTACCCTTTCTATTTGGTGTATTTTTTATCGTTCCCTTACACGTTTTTATTTGGCAAAACTATTACAAGCAAGATTTAAACTATATGCCAAACCCAAGTCATTTGTGGTTTTTAGCGAATATATTCCTTTATGTATTTGTACTTTCGCCAGTGTTCTTTTACCTGAAGAAAAACCAAGATGGAAAATTCATGCAAGTTTTTAGAAAGCTAATGAAGTATCCATTAGGGCTACTTGTAGTTACCCTTCCATTTGTATTGGAAGCCATGATTATAAATCCAGATCCTTTTGAGATGTATGCTTTTACCTGGCACGGCTTTTTCTTAGGATTGTTAGCCTTTTTCTTTGGATTCTGCTTCGTATTAAGCGGCAGTATTTTTTGGCAAACCATACTAAAATGGAGATGGTTATTTTTAAGCATTGCCCTTGCAATTTACCTTATTCGATTGATCGCCTTCGATCTAAAAACGCCTAATTTTATAATGGCCATCGAATCGAACATCTGGATTTTCGCCGTATTCGGATTTGCGTATAAATACCTTAATCGCCCTAGCAAAGCATTAAGTTACTTAAGCCAGGGAGCTTACCCAATTTACATCTTGCACATGGTATTCATGTTTTGGGGATCCGTATTAATTTTGCCATTAGACATTCCAGTGCTAGCTAAATTCTTATTGGTTGTAGCCTTTACAAGTACTAGCTGTTTTGGAGTTTACGAATTGCTGATCAAGCGAATTGCAATTTTACGTCCTCTTTTTGGCTTAAAAGGCAAAAATAAAAAAGAACAAAGCTTAAAGGTGAGCGTGAGCAATTAAAATGAGCCAAGCAACCTATTCCACTTCTCTTCATCATTAAAAAGAACAGAAGTCTATTTTCTGACATTAAAAAAAGACATGAAGGTATAATTTTTGTTGTAATTAGACTGATAATTAAAATTTTGTGATGATGAACAGATGGATAATTTTTGTATTGCTAGGATTAATGACGAGTTGTTTAGACGATTCGGATGATGTTTATATTCATGAACATGAGCAGAGTGTTTTATTGCTACAGGTTGATTATACAAGTTACACCTTTGAACAAGGAAGAGAACTTTTTCTTCATGCAGAATACTCTGATGCTGACACACTTCCCATAAGTATTAATTACGAACCGCCGGGCGATTTCGGTAATGTTAAATTGTTTATTGAATCAAGTAATGAGTTAATTTTTGATGGTTCAATTGTATGGAATGGAAGTGGTAACTTAAAATACCCTAAATGGTTCTATGATTCTTCTCGATTTGCTACCCTCGAAGCCCCTGTGGATAAACCTTCCGATGATGATTTTCAAATCATTTTACCCGAGGAAGGAGTTGAATATCCGCTAGATTCCATTTGGAATGCAGTTAACAATTTATCGATTGTATCCAGATACTTAGAGAGTGGTAAAAAAGTTGGGATATTTCGTTATACGCCTAGTGTGGGTGCAGGAGATCCAAACGAATGGGACTGGTATGTAATTATGAACACAAATTAGAAAAGCAAACTAAGTTGACTTACCTAGACTTGTTAATGAAAAGAGGATAAGATTTTTGTCTTATCCTCTTTTTTATTTATTTCTTATTCTTTTTAGGAGCTTTGTATTTTACCGTCTTCACCAAAGTACCAACATAGGTCCAGTTCAGATCTCTTGTTTCTAGAGCTTCATCCATTTTGGCTTTTGTTTTGGCATCCACTTCCATTTCTGCCTCCGCTTCGTAAAAAGCAAAATACTGCTTAAAATTTTTAAACATATCAAAAGTAAGATGGCTTGTTTTAACCCTGCTGCCCGATGGCATTAAAACTCTCGCTAAAGCCCAATGCTCCATGCTACCATCTTTTACATTTTTCTGATGAATTGGTAGGAAAAATTCCTTTTCGGTATCCTCATATGCCTTGTAAGCTCCAGGTAATGCATCCATAAAATTCATGCGCATAACCGTTCCCAAGCCCATTTTAAAATCATCGTCGGTAGTGGCAATTCTGGTTACAAACATCCGCTTACTCATTTCCCTAGACTTCAATCCTTCTTGAATAATACTATCTAAATCGGTATCGGAAATTAATGGGTAGGCTCTTTGTGCTGCCTCCATAATTTGACCTGGATCCATGGCACTAACCGCACTATTGTAAACAGTTACCGTTACATATTGATAGCCTTGCTCGGCACCTCCCGGCTTCAGCGACCATAAATCCCATCCTTTTATATCGCCACTTTTTAGGCGCTCGGCATGAATTTTTTCCCAAAATGCTTCGGTCTCCCAATAATTAGAATCTTGATTATCAGCAACCTTCATAAAATCAAAAACCAGGAACTTCTCATGCTGTGCCATGCTTACACTACAAAACATAGCCATGAAAATAAGTAGTATCATCTTTCTCATAACAACTAGTTTACGTGAATAATACTTAAGTTACTATTTTTTATTCCTTTCCGCAATGGGATACTTGAAAAATTTAAGAGGTATTTTTAGCTTAAACCATCGATTAATTTCAGATATACCAACGAAAAAAACAGATTCTCAAGTCTTATTTTGCAAATTTTTAAAAAAGAGGAATACTGTAAAATGGAAGTCAACAAAGACCAAATGTGGATTCAAATAAAAAAGGGAAGTCCGAAGACCTCCCCCATTCTGGTTAGTGGTATGTAGTAAAAAGATAATTCTATAGTAATTCAGGAGCTTGTTCGGTATTTCGGGTATCTCGTGTTTTATGAATAACCTCAATTTTCTGGATGCTCACATTAATGTTTTTTATCATCTCAACGAACGGACTATCCTCTACTAATCCCGACATCGATTCCATGTATTTAAACATACCATCAAGAGCCATATCTAATTTCTGGCGCAGCATTTTGGTATCCTTATCGTTCATCTGTTTTGATGATTTACTTTTGCGATTTGCAATGTTTAAAGTAATCTCATCCAATGCATTTTTCAGATTGTTAATAAACTCCTGAATCCCCATTGTAACAATTGCCTCTTTCACTTCAACAATACTTTCACAATCGGTTAAAAACATTTTGGCCTTTGCATTTTGTTCCTGATAACTTTCTGAATGCAGATTATAACCATGTATTTTACTCAAATTAATTAGCACATTAGCCGCCTGCCTTTTTTCAGCAATTGGATTAAGCAAGTATACCTTGCAAACCAACTTTAACGCCCGCCATCCATTGTTAAAAAGCAAATCAGATTTTTCTATCCCTTTGGTTTCGGGTACTGTGTTCATTCTGTTCAATTGGTCTTCGAAATTATGCAGACATGTACTCACATTTGTGTAAAAACCTTCTACCTGCAGACCAGCCCAATCGAAGTCTTTTGTAATTTTAAGCACGTCTGTTCCTAAAGAATAAAATTCTGCATTTCTGAAT
>JADGFH010000357.1:1522-6383 GCA_016743925.1 Labilibaculum sp. | reverse complement strand
GCAACCGGCTGTCCTTCCAGGGAAGGAGAAATACGGGCTTACCAAGTTCCACTTTTAACACTCAATGGGTTAGCGTCTGCCTATCCGCCGGAGGGATCATTGATTACATGAAGCGACTACGGAACACTCCAACCATACCTCTTGCCTTTTGGCCCAAGCCTGTCAGCATCTTTGGCTTGTCAAAAATAACGACGTTTATTAACAGTTCACATATGTTACGCATACCATCGTTCCTGGCTCCCATCCGGGTCGATGCTCCCAGAGTTGAGGTCCTCTCACGAGTTTCTCTCCTGGCATACTGCCAAGGGCTTCATTGTCATCCGGGCTTCACACAAAACCATTACTGGTGATGCATGCCGGAGTAGAAAACTGCTGGTAATACAGCAGGTTGGGGTAAACCCAACATTATTAAAAGCGACTTCTTGTCGCACCCGTCAGCATTTTTTTGTTTGAATAGTACTGCACTCTTCAAGATTCAGGAGAAGAGTCTTGTGCTGTAGATCTACCCGAAAAAACTTTGCAACTGAGTAATATTTGATTGTATAACTTTATTTAAATCCTCATAAATTTTAGCTTTACCATAATTTTTCTCATGTTCCATTATTAAACAATTTAGTTCTTTTTCCATAGCCCTGCACATCTTATCTACTAATGATATCAGTAGATTATGCCTGACATTCATGTCCTTGGCAAATACTTCAAAAGAATGATTTCTAATCCGATCGAGCCTGAAGGTTCTCCCAATCGCCATTGCAAACTTATTGTCCAAAGGATACACCTGAGTCGAGACTAAATCATAAAAGGGAGCTAATTCAAAGCCATTGTTATGTAGAATAGAAAAATTTTTACCATGGGCGTCATGGTTACCAATAATATAATTAAAAACCAGCATGCTTATAAACAGGAGTCTGTTGGTTGCACCTTCATTTGACAAGTATTCATCAATTAATTCTCGGCATTGTGCAAATCCGGGTCCACCTGTCTCTTGATATTTCCGCTCAGCTGGATACCCCATTGCTTGACAAAAATCCTCTTGATGAATGCGAACAATTTCTTTGTTAAGTTTCTGACGATCATATCGATCCACTACAAACAACTCATGACCACCGATTTTCATGATTTTTGAATTTGGAATCGAAAAACCTGATCGCTGTGCCAGTTCCATGCAAAAGGCTTCATTTCTTGGAATATCATTAAAACCAGCATTAATGGGTTTAATGATATGCGTAGTTGCAGAGCCTGAATTCTTCGGTAGATAAACCTCAGTTCCTTTAATATAAACCGGCAACTTGTCCTGTGCCCCGGCCAGGGATAGTTTTGCCTGTTTCATTTCCGGATATAATTTATATTTCTCCGGATCAACCTGCATTTTATCAAGAGTTTCTATCAACGCTTGTGTGATATTTTCATATTGACCAGGGGTGAAATCAGGGTCCTGATCTTCAGGTATGATTGAAAGTGCTCCAGCACAATCTTCTCCAAAGTTTTCTAAAAAGGAATATGTGTCTTTTTTATCAAATCTGTGACGGAACGCCAATACTGTTCTTGTGTTGCTTTCCGGAAGAAGGTTTTCAAAAAAAGCAGTGCTGATAGCCGGTGCAAATTTTTCTTTCCTACACGGCAGTGAAAGAGAAACAGGCGCAGATTCATTTCTTATCCAATCTTGAGAATATTGAAATACAACTCTGCCTTTTTTGTGACGATCCAATGTGCCGACCAATCGTTTATTCCATATAACTTGTAATCTATCTGTCATTTTTCAGTCTTTATCGAATCCGGGGTCACATATAGTTTCAGACCTAAAGCACGAATCAATACAAAAGCCTTGTCCATTTGTATTGTCTCTTTCCCTCTTTCTACATCACTAATGAACTTCACACTTGTGCCTGAAATATCAGCCAAGTCTGATTGCCTCATCTTTTTCCTTTTCCGGGTATCTTGAATTGCTTTCCCAAGGTATTTAACTAAGCGGACACGATATGGATATCTTATGTTTTCTTTCATAAAGCCTCAGATTAACCGTACGGTTAAAAGTGATGATTATCTATTGAATTTCACCGTACAGTTAAAATTATCGAATGTCAAGCTTCTTCACCGAACGGTGAAATTAATAAAACCATCGCGATGATGAAAGGGCCATGTCTTCAATTATTCTTGTCGGACCAAGCAAGGCGCCTGTATTTTAAGGATTCCCATTCCAAAAATAGCTGTTTTAAGAGCTTAGATTGCCCTTTTTGAGAGTTAAATACTTGATAATAGCTGTTCTTGCTATAGCCATATCAGCAGCGTTCATAAAGAACCATGGAATTTAACAAATCCTGCTGGTTGAAATTATGGAAGACATTAGTTATCCCTTCAACTGTGATTTACATATATTTTTTAAAGTTTCTACAATTTCACATCTACGCATCATTTATCCGCTATAACACAGCTGTAGCAACTTGATTTAAAACAATAGATGCATTCTTTTCATTTTTTGCACTTGAATGCAATTTCCAGTGTGAATAGTTCATTTTATTATTGGCGCATAACCACCAAAATCACCGGCAACGACCGGTGCATTTTGATTGTTAGAGGAGTATTATGGGCATGTCAAAACCGTGAAAGAGTCAACTGAAGATTTGACCCCCAACCCTTTTGGATACTAAGATAGAATATCTTCCAATATATCATATTCAAAGCAAACATCTTCGATATTACTGTTGGTTTCGTAGAGATTCCCGTGCCCTTGTCTTGTTCTCCTCCCATATTCAGAAATTAAATGAAGATTCTTTTTGGCCCTCGACGTTATGACATATAGTAACTTTTGAGCTTCTAAATCTTCATCTATGTATGGATTATTAATAATAAGATTCCAATTGGGAATATAGCCTTTCAGTATGCCACAGCATATAACAGTTTCGTACTCCTCACCTTTTATGCTGTGACAGGATGTGACAACAACTCCACCAGGTCTTTTAAACATTTTTTTAAGTGAAATGATATCACTCTTAATGTTGTAGTCAGCATTATTAAGCCTATCATTTGCTTTTTCAAAAAAGCTGTCCCAAGGTTCAGATATTGAGGAATGGGTATGCAAATCTATTTTTAGTTGTATTAATAATTGTTTGAATACATTCTCTAAATAAGAAATGCCATCAATTTCCGTCGATTTTATGGAATTAATCAATCTGAGAAAATTTCTTGCGGTTTGATATTGTTCTGGCAGGTTGCAACATAATGTTTTTTCGAGTTCATTTACAACCATGCCTGCCCATCTAAGGCGAGTAATGTATAAGCGTGGTTCAGGTTCACACAGAAATAATCTGGATATTTTGAACCATATATTTTCTCTTTGATTGTGTAATAAGGACAGACCGGGAGCATCGAATTTAATGTCAGGGAGCAGGGTTACAAGTTGCCTTCCCAATTTTGTTATTTGCCACCATTGTGGAGCTAAAACACAAATTTCATTGCTCTCGACACCGTTGTTTACATGATATTCAATCATGTCTGCGATTAACTCGGGTAAATCTCCATAGTCATGTTCTTGATTGCTGTATGTAATGACACCCTGTTCATCAGCGAAATCGGTTAATGATGTCACCTCAGCTTCATCATTTTGGAGATTCAAGGATAGATCAATAATTCTCTGAGAAGATCTATAATTACCAGTCAATTTGTGATGAGTTAATTGTTCGAGACCAAACTCATCCATAATTTCTTCTTTACTTTTTGGAATCCCGCCTAAAGATGTATAAATTGCCTGGTTCGCATCTCCCACAATAAAAATTTTAGTTAATCCAGATGAGCTCTTTACAATTTCTGACAGAATGCCATATTGCAAATCTTGTGTGTCTTGATATTCATCAATGCATATTGAATGGAAAATTGATCCCAACGTTTTTGATATCTCTTTTTTTCTAATAATCAATTCATACGCAAAGTACAAAACCATATCAAAATCAATCAATTTCTTATCTTTTAGGATTTTATAGTATTCATTTTTTAGATTTTGTTCCTTTTGAGAACAGGCTATTGATTTGCCTTTTCGGTCGATCCGTGTGTCAATTTCATCAAAATAGTTAAAGCCATGTTTTTTCTTTAGTTTGTTCTTAAGACTTTTAATGTAAAATTCATCAGCAACACTAAATCCCTTTTTAAGATAATTCGAATAGCAAGCATAGGGCCTTAATATCCAATCCAAGGAAAATGAATGGATTGTACCAGCCCAAAGTCTATTAAGTGAAATTTCAGGGTGGTCAAGACGTGATTTGATCTCATCAGCAGCCCTATTCGTAAAAGTAACTGCAAGAACACGGTGTTTGGTTGATTTTAGTTCAGAAAGGTCTTTAATAATTCGATGGATTAGTACGCGTGTCTTTCCGCTACCTGGGCATGCGGTTACAAGTACATTTCCGAATTCATCAACAGCGGTTTGCTGTTGATGACTCAATTCAAGCTTCATCACGATTCTCTTTAATGTATTCAATTAAACTGGCTAATTGATCATCAGGAATACGTTCCGTGTATTGTTCAACAAAATCCTTTGGAGTAAGTTTTATTAAGTCATCAATTTCTGCAAACAACTTTTTAAATTCCGGTTCATATGTGCTGTTCTTGCAAACTGTAATTCTGTATAATCCCATTGTTTGGAGTGTTAAATCAGAAAGAATTGTATGGGAAACAAATGCCAGAGCTTTCAAAATATAATTGGGGATTATCGTCTCACCATTAATTTGCTCTGAGATCATCAGTGCAAACCAACCTTTACCTTCTTTTTCTGCCAATCTTAAAACTTCTTTTCCAGAGACACTAACGTCACCGTCTTTTAAAAGTTTTTTTGAGTTTTTAATGTAAGAAGCTTTTTTATAAATTTCGT
>JADGFH010000357.1:0-1512 GCA_016743925.1 Labilibaculum sp. | reverse complement strand
CAATATGGGTATTATTTCTATGGAATTATCACTCATTAAAAAATCAACTTCAAAAGTGTTTTTTGCGTAAAAGGCATTAATCCATTTATTTCCATTACAAAAACCATCAAGTTTTTTTTGCCTTTCTTCTCCGGCTATTTGTGAATCTCGACTTTTCTTTTGACTTTTATCATCTTCTTCTGGATCATCAGGTAATATGTAAATTGATTCGTCAAGATCAGTAACGATTGCGCAATATCTTCTTATACGATCATCATGAAAAATTTTCACAATATTTTCAAAGACAGTGCTGCCCATATTGATTAAGCTAATTCCAAGTTCATCAAGGCTTATTCCAAAGACTTGTTTTATCAAATTAGGTATTAATATCATCTCAGCATCACCTTCAACTACCATGACACCCTTTGCAAACAATAAAGTACTTCGCAAAGCATCGAGATATCTTTCAATTCTCTCGCATTCTTTAGGTTCTAAGTTCAAACTGGGATGGAAGACAAGCGCCTCTTGTAATCCTTTTGAGAGAATGTTCACGCTTCTAATTTTACTGGCTGAAGAAATATGAGTGGAATGGGTTGAAACAATCACTTGAGTTCTTTCGTAAGCATATTTTTCAAATAAGGTCATCTGTATATGTGTATGAATATGTGCCTCAGGCTCTTCTATTAATAAAAAGTGCGCTACACGGTCACTGGCAAGTTTATACTCATATTCAAGCAGCTTTAAAGAAAGGTAGATCAAATTAGCGCCACCTAAACTTAACTCGCTGAGATCACCTTGGTAATCACCATCAAAGGAATCACCAACTTTTAATGATAGTCTTTGCAAAAGTTTTTCAATATCTTCTGGCAAAGAGGATTTGATATCTATTTCAGGGGAGTAGGTGTATCCAACCGTTGTATAAAGCGTTTGTTGAATTCCTTTTGCAATTCTTGTAATTTCATCTAATTTGGAAATGTCTTCATTGAGGTTAACAACACTTTCAATGATATTTTTAGCTTTTTCAACTTCAATATTTTTTTCAGAACCTCTAAGTAATCCAAGTAGAGGATTATCACGATATCCTCTCAAATCTGAAACCACATCTCTTAAAGCTTTTGCAAATGTGCATGATAATTCATAATGTAAAGGTGAAACTTTTACACCAGTTTTATTCAAATCTTCTTCATCTGGATCTGAGAATTCTAAATCTTGAAAATTCCCGACTAATTCTTGATACTGGTTATCATCAGAAAAATTTCCTAAAGCCCGACCAGTAAAAAAACTTTCATAATCTTCAATTGTTATTGATTTAATCAATTTTTTTAACTCGGGTTCAATTTCCACTGACTCTGACAATTCAAATAATCTTTGACGGATTTCTTTTTTAGGCCGGTAAATAAAAGTATAAGTCCCTTTATTCTCCCCAGTCATATGCCCTACATTATGTCTGATTATTTGACATCCTTCACTGGTATCTAATTCTTCAAAATCCAAACTAATAATAATCCAATGGCCTTTCCAGTCGCCCAAAGC
>JADGFH010000356.1 GCA_016743925.1 Labilibaculum sp. | reverse complement strand
GTGCTGTATTGTCCTCATCCCCCTGTGAATTATCATTGTCTTTATGAGTGAATTTATATTCTTTTGAATAAAAGTCAATGCAATGTACATATTCATGAATTAGTGTTCTAGTTATTTCGGATTTCGGCCTTTTTAGCTTTGCCGTATTTATTTTAAAATACTTTGACCTTTTTGTTTTTGCATTAGCTCCGAAAGGAGCATGATATGTTTTTACGTATACTCTTTTTGGATGATTCTTTAATAATTCAGAAATAACTGCTGAATCTAGACCTTTAGGAACGGTATTTTCAAATTTTTTCTCAGAAATTATTTTATCATAAAATTCTTCTGATGAAAGAATTTCATTCGCAACATTAACCGCAATTTTTAATTTCCTATTCCGTCCCCTAAAGTATAGTTTCATAATTAATAATTTTTAATACTGTATTTTAAACACAGATTACAATGTTTTGTTTTAACAGCCTGAATGATAAAGTATAAAGTTAACGCCAAAGGCGGTTTTTGTTCAACTAAGAAATAACAACCATATCGTTGTTATTTCTTATATATCTAATTAAATGCTGTTGTTATCCTGTCAAAATAGAGGAATAACAACAATTGATTATATTGAGTCTTTGAGAATGTCATCAATTAGATTTTTAATAGAACTCAAATTTTGAGAGGAAAAATGGGTATAAATTTCAGTTGGTTAGTAATTCAAAAAACCTTTTTAAAACAAAGCTTAAGGATGCCGACAATCTTGTTGTTTTATCTTTTCTTTATCTGCATTTATAAAAATTAATTTTTAATAAATGCAGATAGCTTGTTTTCTTAAATAAATAAGAAGTTATTCTTCGTTTGCAGCATTAATTTCTATTTCTAAAGTTCTTTTTCTACTAGCCGGATCAACAATCATTCTTGCTGTTTTGTATGCTAGGTAAAACTCCAAATCTTCACTAAAAAGTTCAAGCAAAGGATCAATCTGATTATTTAACAAACCATAAATTGCGTCAATCTTTTCTTCAATTAATTCATTAATTGTTTTTCGCTCACTAATCAACTGTCTAGGTTCTGTCATTAATTGCTCAAATTCTTGAATTTCCGAATCAAGTTCCAATATGTGCTCTTCAAGTAAACCATAATTAGCAAGCTCTGTAGTAAGTGGAGTTAAACGATCCATCAAATTCTTGGCATAGTCTAGTAATTCCTGATGGCGCATTTCATATTCCAAAGCACTTTTCGATTTTACAATGAAATTGTTTAGGTTTTCATTTTTTGTAATTGTTGCAAACACCTTAAGTATGTTGCTAAGTATAAAGGCGATCGCAACCAATTCTGTTCTGGCAATATTCTTATTTCCACCAGTTTTACTTGGAATACCACCCGATTTCGTAATCAACTCATCTGTATCTGTTACCAATTTATCCAGTTCCGAAACAAAGCTTTTTAAAATAGGTATTTCCGAGAATTTATTTTCATTGCTCTGTAAGCAAAGTAATACTTGATGATTAGAATTGTGTTTTGCAATAATCGTTTTTTTCATCTTAAACTAGTTAATAATTACTATTTCATTACTTAACTCCTAAATTATGAAGTCTTTTTAAAATAAACAAAATAAATTTAATTGTAATATAAACATAAAGAGCTTATGCCGTTTTGTACTGCATATTAATCATCTATTCGTGCGATTTTTAGAGATGTGCATAATCATCATAAGCGTGCTAGTCTTGTTGTTCGTTAAGTTTTATATTCTACTTGATTAGTTTAACAATTTAAATAGTTAGGGAAACTGTCAAGCCAATAAGTTTTGCTTTCAAGTCTATCAGGAATATATTTAAGTCAATAAGTTTTACTTTCAAGCCTATCAGAAAATCATTCAAGTCAAAAAGTGTCGCGTTTAAGTCAATCAGGATATCTATCAAGTCAAAAAGTTTTGCATTCAAGTCAATCAGGTTTCTTGTTAAACCATTAAGTTTAGCTATTTAGCCACTCAGGAGAATTATCAAGTCAATTAGTAACTCTTTCAACTCTGTCCGAACCATTCCTTAGTCAATTAGTTGAACTATCAGGTCTATTAGAAAATTATTCACCTTCAATTTTTCTATCAAACTTTTATAGATTAATTTCTAATTCTCACGATCCTTATTTAAAATCATTAAAAATAATTTCTATCTTTAATTGTTATCCATTAATTAAAAAATAGGAGAGGAATGAGAATAGTAAAAATTGCAAATGTGTTTATTTTTTTATTCATCGTGTCGATGATAAATAGTACTGCATTCTCCCAAAACCAAAAGAAAAACATGAATCACAAACATACCAACCACCTAGCAGAAGAAAATAGTCCGTATTTACTGCAGCACGCACACAACCCCGTAAATTGGCATCCTTGGGGCGAAGAAGCCTTGGCAAAAGCAAAAAAAGAAAATAAAGTAATTTTGGTGAGCATAGGCTATGCTGCCTGCCACTGGTGCCATGTAATGGAACACGAGAGTTTCGAAAACGAAGAGATTGCTAAAATTATGAATGAGTTTTTTGTATGCATAAAAGTCGATCGCGAGGAGCGTCCTGATATCGACCAGATATACATGGATGCCGTGCAAATAATGACGGGTAGTGGAGGCTGGCCTTTGAATTGTTTTGCCATGCCCAATGGAAAGCCTTTTTTTGGGGGCACCTATTTTCGTCCGAACGATTGGGTAAAGGTGTTGCAAGGAATTCAAAATGCTTGGCTCAATGAACCCGATAAGGTAAAATCTGTGGGCGATCAAATTGCGAACGGAATCCGTGAAAACGAAATAATTACGCTAAAAGCCGAAACTTCCAATTTTGCTGTAGCCGATTTAGAACTAGCATATCGGCCATGGAAACAGGAGTTCGATACGCGCGAGGGAGGAAACAACAGAGCACCAAAATTCCCATTGCCCAATTCCTTGCAATTTCTATTGCGATATTATCATCAAACAAAAGACCAATCGGCATTAGATCATGTTACGCTTACGCTCGATAAAATGGCTATGGGCGGAATTTACGATCAGGTAGGCGGCGGCTTTTCTCGTTATTCGGTCGATGCTATTTGGAAAGTGCCACACTTCGAAAAAATGCTTTACGATAACGGCCAGCTAATAAGTTTGTATGCCGAAGCTTATCAATTAACCAAAATTCCGGAGTACAAACAGCTAATAGAACAAAGTTTAGATTTTGTAGAGCGAGAAATGACTTTGCCCGAAGGTGGTTTCTATTCCTCGCTCGATGCCGATAGCGAAGGTGTCGAAGGCAAGTTTTACGTTTGGGAAAAATCCGAAGTGGAAGATCTGCTACACGAAGATTCCGGCTTGTTTTGTGAGTATTATGGCATTACCGATCATGCCAATTGGGAAGAAGGAAATATTTTAATGATAGCTGCCGATAAGAATAAATTAGCGGGTAAGTATAATATATCCGAAAAGGAATTAAATAAGAAATTGGAAAAGGGTAGGGCAGCACTATTAAAGAGGCGTACCGATAGAATTCGCCCAGGATTGGATGACAAAGCCCTAACCAGTTGGAATGCGCTCATGTTAAAAGGCTATGTTGATGCTTACAAAGCTTTGGGTAATGAAAAGTATCTCGCTGCAGCGATAAAGAATGCAGAATTCATACAAAAACATCTTTGGAAAGGCCAAGCACACCTACATCGTAATTATAAAGATGGTAACTCAAAAATCAATGCCTTTTTAGACGATTACTCTTTTACAATCGAAGCATTTGTGGCGCTTTATCAGGCCACTTTCGACGAACAATGGCTACACAAAGCTAACCAGTTACTCGAATATGTATTAATTCACTTTACGGATGATAAATCAGGAATGTTTTTTTACACATCCGACGAAGATGAAGCATTAATTGCGCGCAAAATGGAGCTGCTCGATAATGTAATTCCTTCATCTAACTCATCTATTGCTAAGAGCCTATTTCTGGTGGGGACCTATCTCGATAAAACAAGATATGTAAAACGTGCCGAACAGATGCTCTTAAATGTGAAAAGCCGTTTAAGAAAATCCTTGGCATATCATTCCAATTGGGGGCAATTGTATTTTTGGTTGGCAAATGCTCCAACAGAAATAGTAGTTGTAGGTAAGGATGCTAGTAAGCAGAAAGAAAAAATCGAAAAATTATTTTTACCCAATGTCTTGATTTCAGGGAGCAATACGGAAAGTACCTTGCCTTTACTTCAAAATCGTTATGTAAATGGCCAAACAACTTTCTATCTTTGTATAAATAAAACATGTAAATTACCAGTTACCAATGCAAACGACCTGTTAAAACAATTATCAGAGATTAGTGGTCAATATTCTGTTAGTAGTGAATAGTTGGTTGTGGTTTTTAAGCCTGAAGGGCTTTAGTATTTTAATCTAGGGCATCGCCCTAGGAGTTAAATGACGGACATTAATCGTCGCACAAACAAATTTTAATTAAAGAGATTCCGTTCTTCGCGACGAAAAGGGAATGTTTTTATTTTAACATTAAGTCCGAAGGACTTTAATTTGATTAAGCTGGGGTGAAAACGCAGTAATAAAAAGAACCAATAACTAAAAATCAAAATAATAACACCATGAAAAAAAACATGCGTAACATACTAATATCTGGACTTTTATTGATTGCAGCAGCATGTGCAACAGTACCTATTACAGGAAGAAAACAAATGAATTTGTATCCTGAAAAAGACATGATTGCCACGAGTTTAACGCAATATGATGCATTCTTATCGGAAAGCAAGTTATCTGCAAACAAAGAGCAATCTGCAATGGTAAAGTCTTGTGGAGCAAGAATTGCTAAGGCTGTAGAACAATTTATGAATGAACACGGGATGAGCGACCGTATTGCAAATTTCGCATGGGAATTCAATTTAGTTGACGACGAAACCCCAAATGCATGGTGTATGCCAGGCGGTAAGGTCGTTTTCTACACAGGAATATTGCCTTACACACAAACCGAAACAGGTTTAGCAGTTGTTATGGGGCATGAAATTGCGCATGCTATTGCTCGTCATGGTAATGAAAGAATGAGCCAGCAAATGGGAATTCAAGCATTAGGTCAAGGTTTGGCAATAGCGCTTAACGAAAAGCCAGCCGAAACACAGCAAATTTGGATGACTGCTTTTGGAGCAGCTTCAAATGTTGGAGTAATGTTACCATTCTCACGTTCTCACGAAACCGAGGCCGACAAAATGGGCTTAATATTTATGGCCATGGCAGGATACAATCCTGAAGAAGCTGTGGCGTTTTGGAAGCGAATGGGCGAAGGCGGAGGACAAAAGCCACCAGAATTTTTATCTACTCACCCAGCAGATGACACACGAGTAAAAGACTTACAGGCATTTATGCCAGAGGCGATGAAATATTATAAGAAATAATATAATTAGAGAAACTTTAATGAATTAGAAGAATGGCGTTCTAGCTTTTGCAAGAATGCCATTTCTTAATCCGTGCGGATTAGATGACTATTTCGTACTACATTTTAGTATAAGGATGAAATTAAAACAATTTACACTACTTCTTTTTTCGATTGCATTGGCTTCGAATATCTATGCCCAGTCGACTGATCATTCGCACGATCATAACCATGGTCACGACCATGCAACCCATCAAGATTCAGAGAAACACGAGCATCATGTATCTGAAATTGGTATAGGCCATTCATTAGTTTATTTCGGAAAAGAAAAAGAATACGCTTATGGATTGCATATTCATTACGTAAAAGGAATTCCAAATTCAAAATTTGGAGTAGGAATTGGCTACGAACGAATTTTTGATGAGCACGGTCACAATACATTTAGTCCAGAATTGGTTTATCGACCAATTGATCAATTAAGTTTTAGCCTTGCTCCAGGTGTTACCTTAGAAGATGAACATCTTGATGCAAAATTCGCAATGCACTTCGAAACCACTTACGAGTTTGAATTAAAGCATTTTCACATTGGTCCAACAATCGGTTTTGCCGTTGATCCTGAGGATCATCATTTCAGCCTAGGCTTGCACATCGGCTATGGCTTTTAAAAACTCATAAACGGATTATAAAGAATTTAAGCTTCACATTTGTGAAGCTTTTTTTAACCTGTCAGAGTCGTAGACCTGTAAGCGTTTATATTAGAATTTAACTGAGTAAAGCCGATTTTTTCTTCTACAGGAGTGGGATAGCGTGAGGTTTGTAGTAATAAATGAAGAAAATATTTTGATGTTTATCTTTTCATCTTTTTACTTGTTCATTGAGATTCTCCTTTAACCTTTTTGCCTTGTAACTTGGAGTTTAATTCCTTGATACTTGAACTCACTTCCTCAATTCTTCCTTATTTTCCAAATGTTCCGAGACACTGTTCATAACTCTGTGTCAGCGTTATTATTAAAGATTATATCTTCACAATATGGC
>JADGFH010000355.1 GCA_016743925.1 Labilibaculum sp. | reverse complement strand
TATTTACATTAAAATAAAATAACTACGAATTATAAGTTTAGAATATTTTTATTATGTGGAATTAATACAAACAATAAATCTAAAGTTCACATTATCAATACATAAAACGTATTGTTAATTAAATAATTGCTTTTATAGGTTACCTTTTTTGAAAAAAAAGAATTAAGGGGTGAAATGCTTTAATTAACCTAATTACTTTTTTATGATTAAAAATTTACTCTGTTTTATCTTATTAGTCGGCTTATGGGGAAGTTCACACGCACAATATGTGAGTACGCCCGTGAATGCTGATTCCAGAACTTTGAATACTAGCTACCAGGTAGGAAGTATTCCAGGATCATTAACAGCTTCACCAAGTGGAAATTCTAACTATCAAGTTCCTATTCAGGTTGCTCCAGGTAAAAATGGCTTAGTCCCCGCACTCTCTGTGAACTACAATAGCAGCTCGTCAAATGGATTGTTGGGATATGGAGTTAATTTAACTGGTATTTCTTTTATTTCGAGAGGAGCAAATTCATTTATTCAAGATGGGAATTCAAAAAAAGTAGATTATAATACTTCCGATGCGCTTTATTTAGGAGGAAGTAGATTGATATTGGTTAGTGGTACCTATGGTGCTGCTAATTCTGAATATCGACTTGATAACAGCAATAAAATTCGTATTAACTTGTATGGTTCCACAACAAGCATCTATTTTAAAGTGTCGATGCCAAATGGAAGAACCTGCTTGTACGGCAATGACTCCAATTCACGATTGAGTGGAAGTAGTGGTATTTTACGATGGTACGTAAAATCGATATCCGATTACGATGGTAATAGCATCAACTATTCCTACACTAACGATACTTACGGTTTTCGGATAAATCAAATCATTTATTCTGGCAATTCAATTGTTTTCGAATATGCATCGCGTGAAGACAAGAGAGAAAATTATTTAGCAGGTGTTGAAATCAAGCAACACAAAATACTGAGCAAAATAAAAGTAAACGGACACGGCAGTCGATTTAGAGAATATCAGTTTTCTTATGTCAAAAATATGTATTCTTATTTGAATGAGATTAAAATTTTGGGTACTGATGGAACTCAGATAAATTCGACGGTATTTAATTTTGGGAATTCAAATGATTTTACAATTAATAATACAAGCACACAAAAAAAGACCAACTATACTAGACAGTATGGTGATTTTAATGGCGATGGCCGCTCTGACTATGTAGAATATCCTGACAAAACTTCCTATACTTCTTCTGACAAATACTATATCTATCTAACAAATTCAGATGGGATTGGTGAAACAAATATTTCGAGTGGCAGTTTACTTCCCTTTTTTAATGGAATACAGATTGTTGATATAAACGGAGACAAAAAGGATGATTTGTTTTTCTCAACAAAAGGGGAAGAGTACTCTTATTATTATATGGGATATAAAGATGGTAGTATGCAAGTCATTTCTGACGTAGGATCTGGATTTTCTATGCTGCCAGTTATTTTTACGCATGGTGATTTTAATGGTGATCAAGTAACGGATTTACTCGTTATAGAACCAGATATGCTCGCAGGCAAATATAAATTGAAGGAATGTAATGGAGTACAAATTTCATCTATTCCATATATTCCTAATGGTTCTTCTATTGAGAGCTATAATTTTAATTCAAATGGGAGTAAGGATTTATTTATCATTACGAACGGCATACTTTCTGTTTATGAATATAATTCTAATAACAATTCATTTACTAGACGTAGTAATACATTAAGATTAAGTGACAATTGTGAATTTAAAGATTTTAATGCAGACGGTATCACGGATATCATTGATCACGATGGGAAAGATCTCTATTATGGTACAGGTACTGGTTTTAAAACAGGTGTTTATCCAGTTGTATGGGATAGTTACGGGACTTCAGAAAAATACAGAAAGGTATTGACCGGTGATTTTAATGGAGATGGCTTTCAAGATATTTATCAAGTTCAAATTATTGACAATGCATTTTTTGACCTTCACGATAATCGTGCAATAGCAAAAATACATTATAATACTGGAAATCTTGAATTCATTACAAAAGATGCAGGTCAGTTAAGTCCTATTGTTAATGGAGAAGATACAATGACTCCAATATTAAGCCTTGAAAACCTTTCTGTAGTTGATATTAATGGCGATAATATTGATGATATTATTTATACACATAATCAATTGTCAACTTTCCAAAAGTTACTATCTGATGATAATGGTGATTATAACCATGTGTTAAAAATTGCTGATGGAATGAATAATAAGTACGCCATTACTTATCAAAGAACAAATGACGGAGATATCTATTCTCAGGATGCGAGCACAGGAGATAATAACCTTTTCTACTATCAAGGAAAAAATAAAATGGTAGAAGGTATTAGTATGACTTCTGATGGAACTACAATTTCCAATACCACCTACAAATATAAAAATCAAACAGTTCATAAAATTTATGGATTTTTAGGATGTAAAGAGTACACTCAAAATGAGTCAGTACAAAATGCTGAATCTACTTCACTTCTTGAGTTTATCGGTTCTTATTATATAGGTGCTCTTAAAAGCACAAGCTCGAAGTTGTCTGGATCGCTCGTTTCTTCTGCCAGTTACACAAATAGTGTTGCAAAGTTAGACGGAACCAAAGGCTTTCGATTGATTAGTTACTCAACGGCACAATCTCAAACTGATCATGTAAGAGGAATTACCAATACGGTTTCTTATTCTGGTTTCGACACATATTACAACCCAACAAGTGTCAGTAAAAATCTGGGAGGAGCATTAAGTGAAACACAAAGTATTTCTTATAATCATCTTGTAAATTCTACGTATTGGTTACCAGGAAGATTATCAAGTGTTACTAATACGCAAAATCATACTGATAATGCAGCAATAAGTACTACAAACAAATGGGAGTATGATGATCATCAGTTGGATAAAAAAATACAATTATTTGGTACACCTAAGCAAGTTGTAGAGGATTATTCATATAACAGTTTTGGTAAGGTTGAATCTATAACTCTTTCTGGAACTGGAGTTGATAGTAGAACCACAACGTTTACTTACGATGCTACTAACCGATTTGTGAATCAGGAAACTAATGCCTTAGGGCATATCACCAAAGGGACTCACGATCCTGTAACGGGAAACCTATTGACAGCGACCGATGCGAACAATAGAGTATCTAGTTTTACCTACAGTGGTTTTGGTCAGCCGTTGAAAACCAATTTCCCTGATGGAACCAGCAATACTAATATGGTTAGTTGGAACAATTCAATTTCAGGTGCTGTTTACAAGGCATCTTCAACTTTAACTGGTAATGCGCCTTCTTCAAGTTATTTTGATCGCATGGGTAGAGTAATTAGAAGCGAGGGCAAGGGCTACAATTCTAAAACTGTAAAAACAGATACTCGCTATGATTCAAAAGGTGGAATCGCAGGAGTTAGTTTGCCGTTTTCTTCAACGAAAACAGCGGAGAAAACTTTCACTTACGATAGTTATGGAAGACCCAATATAATCACATTGCCAAATGGAAGAGGATCGGTGACCTATACGTATAATGGTCTTACAACTAAAGTTACCACCCCTGAATCTTGGAAGGAAACAACTATTGATGGAGCTGGTTTTGTGAAATCAGCAAAAGATCCAGGAGGGCAAATCACCTACGATTATTATAGTAATGGATTGGTCGAAGACATAAATTTCGGACAAAACACCATCCATCATATTTACGATAAAATGGGGAATGTAACTGAAACTACAGATCCTGATGCTGGAACAACTTCTGCTATATATGATTCATTTGGACAAATAATTAGTAGTACAACAGCTAACAATCACACTTATTCTTATGCGTATGATAAATTAGGTCGTATCACTACTCGTACTTTACAATCGGGAGGTGAAACAACCCAATGGCAATACGATCCATCGGGTAATAAAGGGGCAATCAATCAAATATTGCTAAACTCTAAAGTAGTAGAAAGTGCTACTTACGATGGGTACGGGAGAACACAAACTCATACCGAAAAGATTTATGATGGGGGAATAACCAAGACCTATACCAACAGTTATATTTACAATAGCAATGGTCAGGTGGAAAGGATAACTTATCCAACTGGTTATTATGTGATTCACGACTACAACAGCGATGGTTTATTGACTGAAATCAAAGATAAAAACAACAAACTAATTTGGAATCAGGCCGTCACCAACGATATGGGACAGTTTACTTCTTATGCCTACGGTAATGGTGCAGTAGTGACTAAAGCTTATGATTCATGGTATCAACCTGATAAAATTAGCGCTAAAGTTGGGAGTCGTGTACTGTCCAATTGGGATTTTGATATTAACGTAAAAGGAAATCTAACCAGAAGAAAAGATATCCTACACGGGAACCAAATAGAAGATTTTGCTTTTGATGCAGTAAATCGATTAACAACATCAAGCAAAGGTTCTGATGTAACTTATACAGGTGACAATACTGGTAATTTGCTAACAAAATCGGATGTAGGAACTTACGAGTACAATCACTCGGTAAAAAAACATGCAGTTACCTCTATTCAGAATCCTCACAGTTCTTATCAACCATCGGCAGAATCTGTTTCTTATACCTCGTTTAATAAGGTAAATGATATTGAGCAGACATTGAATGGAATCACGAAAAGAATAGAGTTTTCCTACGGAGCTGGTTATGCACGAAAGTTGAGTAGATTGTATGAAAGTGGTGCAAAAAAAGAAACCAACTATTATACTAGTAGTAATTATGAAGTTAACAAAGACCAAAGTAGTGGAGTCGAAAAGCATTTTCATTATATTTCGGCACCAAGTGGATTGGCAGCAGTATTTATAAGTACGGGTAGTTCTACAGGAGATTTGTACTTTGTACACTCGGATTATTTAGGTTCTATTGTTGGGTTAAGCAATCAATCTGGTTATATTGCGGAGGAATATGCTTACGATGCTTGGGGCAACAGAAGAAGTCCAAGCAACTGGACTCTTGCTGATAACAGAACAGATTTTCTGATTAATAGAGGATATACCATGCATGAACACATGAACGGTTTTGGTTTAATAAACATGAACGGTCGTGTTTATGATCCTAAGGTGGGGCGTTTTTTAAGTCCTGACCCTGTTTTGCAAGATCCTAGTAACACCCAAAACATGAACCGTTATAGCTATTGTTTAAATAATCCATTAAAATATACCGACCCTAGTGGATACACAAATCGACAAGTCGAAAAATTGAGTGATACTCCTCCCGCTCATTTTCACAACTTTCAAAATTTGTGGGGTGGTCATGATGGTAATGCGAGTGCTGGTTATTCTAGTGGATTTGGTACAACAATGAGTGGAAATTTGGGGACTATTTATACTTCAAATGGCTCAATAAGGCAGTTAGGGATTACCTCATTGGAACTTAAAGAATTGTATGACAAATGGGAAAGTTCTGGTTATAAAGCAGCGGGAGTACCTTTCGATAAATTTAGGAAGCTTACGTCAGAAGATGGAGCACCAATTGAAATGAGTATGTATACCTTTAAAAGGGAAAATGGGGTATGGGTTAGAAGTCATTTCATGTATGATTATGATGTGCCTACGGTTAAAGTTGCCAAATTGCAAGGCGCTGACGGGTTGCCAGATGGTCAAGGTGATAACTCTGAGTCTTCATTGCATTGGACTGATGGAATTGGGCCAGGTTTGGTTGCCATAGGAAGTGGTTTCATACACAAAAACAGTGCTTTTGCGAAATGGATTTTTCCAAGAAGTATGGTTGCTTTAAAAGCTCCAAAATTTACTTCATTATTTTCATTAGCTGCCCATGGGACATCATATAGACTTGGGTTATCTTTTATAGGAAGGACAACAACTAAAGCCGTACCATTTATAGGATGGCTTTCGATCTATGGAGAAATATTGTACCATGGGAGTCAAGAAAATACCAGACAGTTGCAAAACCATGGTATTGACCCATATAATTATGGTCGTATTTTAAATGATTTTAAGTGTTTTGCAGCCGGGACAAAGGTAACAATGGGAGATATGACATATATGAATATTGAAAATATTGTTGTAGGGGATTCTGTATTAACATATAACTTCAAAACCAAAAAACTAGAAGTAAATATTGTTCAGCAGATTGAAGACCCAACCCATCATAAATTAATTAAAATAGCTTTCAGAAATGGAGAGAATATAATAAGTACAAATGACCATCCGTATTATGTGAAAGGGAAAGGCTGGTGTTCTTTCAATCCTGAAAAAACGCAAAAGGCTTATGGCTTAGAAACAGAGAAGTTAGAAGTATCAGACTTTTGCTTCACTATCAAGAAGAATAAATTAAGAAGAGTTCAGGTAATTGAAATCATTCAATATGAGGAATCAATA
>JADGFH010000354.1 GCA_016743925.1 Labilibaculum sp. | reverse complement strand
GATTTAGGGCACGTTAATTTCATATTGATTGTGCCCTCACAATATTTAAAGATCATGACAGATAATTTAAAAACCATAGCTTCAAAGTTTTCTATTGAAGGAGAGATAGCAGAAATAAAGCCGTTAGGGGAAGGATTTATTAACGATACTTTTATCGTTAAAACCCTTGCTGATACGGACCCGAACTATCTATTTCAAAGAAAGAATAAAAATATATTTAAGGATGTTCCTAGTATGATGGACAATATTCTTAAAGTAACAACTCATCTTAAAAAGAAAGTTGCAGCCAAAGGTGGAGATATCATGCGTGAAGCAATGACGCTTACACCAACTTATAACGGAGATCTTTATTTTAAAGATGAAGAAGGAGAGTTTTGGGCAATGTGTCTTTTCATTAAAGATAATTTGACTTACGAAGCAGCCGATAGTCCTGAGTTGGCTTATGCTGGTGGTAAAGGAATTGGAAAATTTCAGTCGATGTTAGCTGATATGAAAGAACCTTTGGTAGATATTTTACCAGGATTCCATAATATCAGATTTCGATTTAAGCAATGGGATGAAGTTTTGAAGAACAATCCTGTTGGACGAAAAGAAGAATTAACTGAGGAGATTGCTTGGGTAGAAGATCGTCGTGAAGAAATGCTTGAATTTTGGGCATTGGTTGAGAATGGAACCATTCCAACACGCGTAACTCATAACGATACTAAAATCAATAATATTCTATTCGATAAGGATGGCAATGATTTGTGTGTTATCGATTTGGATACTGTACTAAATAGTACTGTTTTAAATGATTATGGCGATGCCATGAGATCATATACAAATACAGGATTAGAGGATGATGAGAATTTGGAAAATGTAAATATGGATATGGAAATATTCAAAGCATATACCAAAGGATATCTAGAAGAAACGCTTGCATTTTTAACAGAATCAGAACTTGAATATTTAGCTTTTTCTGCTAAATACATTACTTACGAACAAGTACTTCGCTTCTTGATGGATTATATTGATGGTGATAATTACTATAAAGTAAAATCACCAAAACATAATTTGACTAGAACAAATGCTCAATACAAGTTATTAACGAGCATGGAAGATCAGTACGAGCAAATGAAGCAGGTTGTATCTACATACAGCAAAGAATTATCAGTATAATAAAGTAAAATTTTATTTCAGGTACCAAACCCGGTATTTAATCGTGTGGTAGCGAAAATTAAAACAAACATTACTTCTTCTGGAAAGTGAGATGTTTTAAGCGAGTAAGGTTTAAAGATTATAGAAATAAAAAGAAAATGGGAACATTATTTACATCAAAAGTAGAGCAAGCATTCCACGATTTATCTGGAGTGCCGGAAATTACAACACAAATACCTTATGTAGCGGTTGATAATTTCCCGAAATTGGGTTTAATGACTTCACTTCGTTTTTTGGAGTGGGCAGAGCAAAATCCTCAAGGGGTAATCAGTTTACCAACAGGTAAAACTCCTGAGTATTTTATCAAGTACACACAATTCCTTCTTGAAAATTGGAACAAGGCTAAGGGCATGGATATTCGTGGACAATACGGATTAGGAAACATGGCTAAGCCAGATTTAAGAGGATTACAATTTGTACAGATTGATGAATTTTATCCAATTGATCCACGTCAGCACAATAGTTTTTACAACTATGTGATGAAATACTACATTGAAGGTTTTGGTTTAGAGAAATCTAATTCATTATTGATAAATTCAGAGGAAATTCCATTGGTGGATAATAAGCATTTCTTAGAAGTTTTCCCTGATTCTACGATTGATTTATCTCTTCGTTATAGAGATGCTGCTAGTGTTGTTGAAGAAATGCAACAAAAATCAATTTTCAAGATTGATAATTGGTGTACTTCTTACGAGCAACAAATTCGCGATAAAGGAGGAATTGGATTCTTTCTTGGAGGAATTGGCCCTGATGGTCACATTGCATTTAATACTCGTGGTTCAGATCATTATTCTACAACTCGATTAACAAAAACTAATTTTGAGACTCAAGCAGTTGCTGCTGGTGATTTAGGCGGAATTGAAATTTCAAAAAATCGTTTAGTAATTACCATTGGTTTAGATACAATTACGCATGATAAGGATGCTGTTTCAATTATTTTTGCAGCTGGTGAGGCGAAAGCAGATATTGTAAAAGAATCATTAGAGAGTAAGCCTGATGCAGTTTATCCAGCTTCTGTTCTACAGCGTCAGAAAAATAGCCGTTTTTATTTAACTACAGGCGCTGCTTGTAAGTTGACCGATAGTGTTAATCAATTCTACAAAACAGGAGATTGGACACATTCAAAAACGGAAAGAGCTGTAATTGATCTATGTAATAAAAATAATAAGTACGGTCACCATCTTACTTTAGAAGATCTGAAGGAAGATCCTTATACAAGCCAGATTCCTAATTTGAATGAAAAAACTGTGCAGACAGTTATTGATTCGATGAAAGGCAAGATGGAAAAAGGAATGAAGCCAGATACTGATGAGGTGGTTTATCATACAGGACCTCACCACGATGATATCATGTTGGGAATCATGCCTTATACGAATCGTCAGATGCGTTCGGCAACCAATGATGTTCATTTTTCAGTTCTTACATCTGGTTTTACAGCAGTTACAAATAGTTTTGTGATTGGTGTGCTAAAAGAATGTCAGGGATTTATCGCACAAGGAGCAATCCAAATGCTCGAATTTCCAGATTTCTTTGAAGTAGGATACAGTAAAAAATGGGATAAGGATGTTTATCATTTCTTGAATTCTGTTGCTGATAGAAACGATAATGGAAAGAGAAGAGGTCTTTGTCATAGAGTGATTCGTTCTATTGTTGGAACTTGGGAAGTTAAAAATAAAGAGCACCTGAATGAGACAATTGCTTTTGTCATTAATGAATTGGAAAGCAGTTACGATGGAGGTAAGAATTCTCCTGAAGTTCAGAAAATGAAAGGAATGATTCGTGAGTTTGAAGAGGAGTTAGTTTGGGCTCATTTTGGAACACCAGTAAAGAATGTTCATCATTTACGTCTTGGATTCTACAAAGGAGATGTATTTACAGAACTTCCTGAAAAGAATCGCGATATGCTTCCTGTTTTAGAGGAATTTAGAAAACACAAGCCAACGATAATCAGTTTGGCTATGGATCCAGAAGGTAGTGGACCCGACACGCATTATAAGGTATTACAAGCCATTGCAGGTGCCGTTAAGGAATGGAAGGAAGAAGAAGATCTTTCGAATCTAAGAATTATAGGTTATCGAAATGTATGGTTTAAATATCATCCGGCAGAAGCCGATATTGTTGTTCCCGTTTCATTAAATGCTTTGGATGTTATGGAGAATTCATTTACTGAAAGTTATTTGAGTCAGGTAAATGCATCCTTTCCAAGCTACGAGTATGATGGGAAATTTAACGAGTTGACCCAAAAAGTTTGGGTGCAGCAGTTAAAACAAATTCAATTGCTTTTAGGTAAAAATTATTTCTACGAAAATAATCTTCCTTTGGTACGAGCTACCCATGGTTTGGTTTATATGAAAGAAATGAATGCTGAAGAGTTTGTGTCTATGGCACAGGAGCTAGAAAAAGCAGTTGAAGAGAATCCGTTTTAGTACCACACGTAAATACCCGGATCGGAGGACTTTTTTGCCCTCTGGTCCATTTTTTTTAAATCAATTATGAAAGAATATATCGTAAAACACATCGATTCTAATCTACTAAAAGTAGAAGGAAACGAAATGAACCAGATTTGGGAAAAGGCGAATGTAACTAGTGATTTTACCTATCCTTGGGAAGAAGTAGAAGCTCCTAAAACAAGCTTTAGAGCTTTGTGGGATGATAATTATTTTTACTTTCGCTATGATGTGGAAGATGAAAATGTATTGACTTACGTTGATAAAGATCATAAGATGGAGGTTGTGCATTCGGATCGTGTAGAAATCTTCATAAGACAAGATGAGAAATTAGATCCTTACTATTGTTTGGAAATGGACGCTCGAGGACGAGTATTAGATTATGTAACTAAGTTCTATCGTGATTATGATTACGAATGGGAATGGCCAAAATCAAATAACTTATCTGTAAAAGCCTCTGAAAATAAAACTGGCTATGTTGTTGAAGGTGCAATTAGTTTATCTTCTTTAAAAGAACTGGGCTTGTTTAAAAATAATCAGCTAGAGGCAGGTTTATATCGTGGATATTGTATGAATTTACCTGTAGGTGATGGAGAAGCAGACTTAAGATGGATTTCATGGGTGGATCCGAAATCAGAGAATCCAGATTTTCACATTCCATCTTCCTTTGGAAAGTTGAAGTTCGAAAAATAACATAAAAAAATTATTGGTACCACTACCATATTGATCTTTGTAATATTATCTTTAAACTCAAATTAATTCAGAATAAATTGTGATGAAAAGTATAGCAATAGGTATAGATATAGGAGGAACAAATACTGTTTTTTCATGCGTTGATGTAAATGGAAAATCATATTGTAATGGAAATATTCCTACCCAAACTCGTGAGAGATTTGAAGATTACATATCTGATTTATGTGGCGCAATTGAGTTAGCCATTGAGAATGTAAACGAAGATTTAAAAGTAATTGGTGTAGGTATTGGGGCTCCGAGTGGAAATTTTCATACCGGTGCAATTGAAAATGCTGCAAATTTAAGGTGGAAAGGATTGTTAGAAATCACTCGTTTAGTGAATGAACGCATGAATGTTCCTGTTAAACTTACAAATGATGCCAATGCTGCAGCATTAGGTGAACGTATATTTGGTGGAGCGAAAGATATGGCCGATTATATGGTAGTTACACTTGGAACAGGTTTAGGAAGTGGTATTATTGTTAATGGAGATTTGTTATATGGGCACGATGGATTTGCTGCTGAAGTAGGTCATATTATTGTTCGACCTGAAGGACGAGAGTGTGGTTGTGGCAGAAGAGGTTGTTTAGAAACCTATGTTTCAGCAACAGGAGTAAAAAGAACGGCTTATAAGTTCTTGGCAAAGAATCTTGCACAAAGTGTATTGCGCGATATTCCATTTAATGATTTGACAGCCAAAAAGGTTGCAGATGCTGCTAATCAAGGTGATGAAATAGCAATTGATGTATTTAATTATACAGGTAAAATGTTGGGGGAAGCACTGGCAAATGTTGCTTCGGTAACCAGTCCAAAAGCAATTTTCTTTTTTGGTGGTTTAGCAAAAGCCGGAGATCTACTCTTTAAGCCGGTTCAGGAAGCTATGGAAAAGAACATTTTATTCCTTTATAAGGATAAAATTAGCTTATTGCCTTCTGAACTTGGCGATGATGCTGCTGTTTTAGGAGCTTCAGCTTTAATTTGGAACGATCAATTATCTTCTTAAATAAAAAAGCAATCATATTAAAAGGTTTTACAAATTCTCTAGATAAAATATTAGAATAATGGCTAAGCAGATACTTGTTACAGGAGGTACTGGATTTATTGGTTCTCATACAGTTGTTGAATTACAAAATAATGGATATGAAGTTGTAATTGTAGATAATCTTTCAAATTCAAAAATTGAAGTATTAGATCAAATTGAAGAAATTTCTGGAGTACGACCAAAATTTGAAGAGTTTGACTTGACAGATAGAAAAATGGTTAAAAGCTTCTTTGGTGAATATCCAAATTTGGATGCTATTATACATTTTGCTGCCTCTAAAGCAGTTGGTGAATCAGTTGAGAAGCCTTTGATGTATTACAATAACAATTTGAATTCATTAATGAATATCATGGAGTGCATGAGTGAATTTAATGTTCAGAATTTGGTTTTTTCATCATCATGCACGGTTTATGGGCAGCCTGATAAACTACCGGTAAATGAGCAAACACCTCGGAAAGAGGCTGAATCTCCATATGGAAATACGAAGAGTATTTGTGAAGATATCATTCAAGATACAGTGAAAGCAAATCCAGAGTTAAAAGGAATTGCTTTAAGATACTTTAATCCAATTGGAGCTCACGAAACTGCAAAAATTGGTGAATTACCTTTAGGTGTACCTAATAATTTAATCCCATTTTTAACACAAACTGTAGCAGGTATTCGCCCAGGATTGAGTGTTTTTGGTGATGATTACAATACACCTGATGGATCAGCGATTCGTGATTATATTCATGTTGTTGATTTGGCTAAAGCTCATGTTGTTGCTATCGAAAGATTATTAAACGATAAGAATAAGAATAATTACGAGTATTTTAATGTTGGAACAGGAAACGGAGTTTCGGTTCTGGAAATTATTGAATCATTCGAGAGAGCAACTGGTGAAAAAGTACCACATAAAATTGTGGCCCGACGCGCTGGAGATATTGAGCAAATTTATGCAGACACTTCGTATGCAAATGAAGAGTTAGGCTGGGCG
>JADGFH010000353.1:652-6405 GCA_016743925.1 Labilibaculum sp. | reverse complement strand
TCCGTATATTCACCTAAATAATTATCTTTGTGTGCATAAACTATAGGCTATGAACTTAATAGATTTTGTTAGTCAATTCCCCGACGAAGAAAGTTGTAAACGAAAGTTTAAGGAAATTCGTGATAGAGAAGGTATTACATGTCGAAAGTGTGGATGTAGTTCACATTATTGGAAGCGGGATAAGGAAATGTACGAATGTAAAAAGTGTGGCTCTCGTATGTCCCTCAAAAGTGGCACTGTAATGCATAAGTCCAAATTATCATTTCGTTATTGGTTTATAGTTATGCACCTTTTAACATCTACTCGTAAAACCTTTTCTGCAAAAGAGATTCAGCGCCAGTTAGGACACAAGCGGTACGAACCTGTATGGCAAATGATGCATAAATTACGTAATGCTATGGGCAAACGTGATGATGGTTATGAGTTATATGGCGAAATGGAGCTTGATGATGGTTTTTTCTCCACTCCAGTACCTAAAGAGCAGAAATAAGAACCACTAAAACGTGGCAGAGGATCACAGAAGAAGACTAAAGTTCTGGTCATGACTGAAAGTGAAAAGGTTGATCAACCAAAGAAAGGTAGCAAAAGTCGAAAAGTCAGGCACATCAAGATGAAAGTAATAAAGGATTTGAAGTCTGAAACCATAGACGACGTTGTGGATCAGTGCATTTCAACAGAGGCGCACATCACAACTGACGATTCTACTTCTTATGTAAGCTTAAGTGAAAAGGTAAAAGAGCACGTATCTAAAGTTATTCCTAATGAGGAGATTAACAAAGAATTACCATGGGTGCACATTGCTATTACTAATGCAAAAAGTTGGTTGCAAAGTAACTTTCATAAAATTGAAAGAGATTACTTACAATATTACTTGGATGAATTTTGTTATAATTTCAATCGTAGATATCTAATCGATAATTTATTTGATCGGCTTTTAATAGCCTGTGTTACATCTCAAAACAACATTAGGTATTAACGCGGATAAGCATAATAAATAATTAGGTCAGTAGTAAGTGAAGTTGAATTGTGTTTTACTTATCGTATTTATAAGATAAAAATAATCTTTATAACTTATTGTAATGTAGTGGTTTCCTCTTTTGGTTTGCTGAACTTGTTTTTTGCTTCCTTCGTCAAAAAAATGGAATAGATTATATTTGAATTAATTTTATTTAACATCTTTATATGGCTATCTAAATCCAAATAAAATCTTGTAAAATGCGAAGGCTCTTATTCGTTATTATTACTACTCACATTGTATCTTTTGTTTTTTCGGCAAATACTAATCGGGACAGCCTAGATAGATTGTTGAAAAATTATTCAGATTCAAAAAATGAAGAATTGCTCATAAATATAGGTGAAATCTACCTTTCTATTGATCAGGATTCGGCAATTTTTTATTTGGATCAAGTTCAAAAAACAAATTTATATGATTCTATAGATCAGGCTAAAGTTTATTTTTTAAAAGGAAAAGCTTTTTATAATAAATGTGATTATTCTAAGGCGATAACTCATGTAAAACAAGCTTTAGATTTAAAGAATAAATTATCACCTCAAGAGGAAGCTTACTGTTACAATATTTTGGGAAATGCTTTTAGTAGTATCGAAAACTATAAGCTTTCACTAACATCGTATCTTTCAAGTTTAAATATTCGTATTCAATTAGCTGATATTTTGCTTATTTCAAGCTCATTGAATAATATTGGAAACGTTTATTTTCAACTGGAAGATTATGACAATGCATTGCGTTATTATAATGAGTCTTTAGTTTTTAAAAAGAAGGTTTCGGATCAAAAGGGTATTGCAGTAATTTATAATAACCAAGCCAATATCTATCATGAGCTAGGAGAAGAGGCAAAATCGATTTATTTTTACGTTAAGGCATTGGAAATTGCAGATGAGTTAGATAATGTTAAGTGGAAGCCAACTTTACTAGAGAATATAGGAAAATATTATTTGGATAAAAAAGAGTATGATAAAAGTCTTGTTTATTATAGGCGAGCACTTTTAGAGGCAGAAATAAGAGATTCAAAAATTGATATTTCTAGTACAAAATTATCACTTGGAAGTGTTTTCTTAATGCGACAGGAATATGATAAATCATTAGGCTTTTTACAGCAAGCTTTACACATCTCTAAAGAAATTAGTGTGCCAATAATTGAGCTAGGGTGTTATGAAAATTTAGCAAAATTATATGAAACCAAATCTAATTATAAGGAAAGTGTTTTTTATTATAAAAAGTATAATCATTTAAAGGATAGTCTAAATAAGGCAAACAATAGCAAGGAAATAGCTGAAATACAGTCAAAATATCAAGTGGATCAATTTGATAGAGAAAATGAGATTCTTCGACAAAGAAATACAATTCAGGAGTTGGAGATTGAAACACAAAAAACTCGAACCACGATGTTGTATGTATTAGGGCTTTTCGTATTAGGTCTTGTAATTTATTCCCTATACGTTGGTAAAATTCGTAAAAAACTCAATAAAATTCTAACAGAAAAGAATAAAATTATCTATCAGAAAAATAACGATTTATCTAATTTGAATTCCACGAAAGATCGATTTTTGTCTATTGTAGCTCATGATTTAAAAAACCCGTTTAATGCAGTTTTAGGTTTTACGGATTTGTTAATGGATCGATATGATGAATTGGATGATAGCATGAGACAAGAATATATTGAGATTGTTCACAAGTCTGCTACGCATGGATCTTTGTTGTTGGAAACCTTATTGACTTGGTCAAGATCGCAAATGGGTGTGATGAATTACAATCCCATTGGTCTGAATATTAATCAACTACTTAAAGAAGAAATTGAGTCTTTGGAAGAAAAAGCCTTCGCCAAGAATATCGAGTTAGATTTTTCTGAAGAAGATATCATTTTGGTATATGTTGATGCAGATATGATTCGAACCGTAATACGGAATTTGGGAAATAATGCCATTAAATTTACTAATGAGAAGGGGAAGATTTCATTCACTGTTAATATCGATAATAATAAAGCGCTTATAAAGGTTGCAGATAATGGAGTAGGAATTAAGCAGGAGGATGCAGGTAAGTTATTCATGTTGGATTCTAATTATTCAAAGCCAGGTACATTAAATGAAAAGGGTACCGGTTTAGGACTTATTTTGTGTAATGATTTTGTAGAAAAAAACAATGGAGAAATAGGCGTTGATAGTGAGCTTGGGGAAGGTAGTTGTTTTTGGTTTAGTTTGCCACTATTTGTAGAAAAAGAGCATAAAAAAACCTCTACTCATAAAAGAGAAGAGGAATTTATTATTTCTTAAGTTGAAACTATCTCATGTCATTTATCTCTATGTCTGGATTTGATTTTGTATCAAAGATGAAATCACTAGAAGAAAATGTAAGATTAGGAGTTAGTTTTTTAAGTATGATGTTAATGTTATTTCCATCTTTTCCTACCGACTCTAAAGATTCAATTTGACTTTTTTCTTTATTTATTCTTAAGCGAATATGAGTGAATTCTTTTTCTGTATCCTTAGGGAATAGGTCGATGATATGATAGCTGATATTACCTTTAGTATCTTCTTTTACATATTTATAAGTGAATCCACTTTCGTAAATAGTAAAGATTTTTGAAGGATCTAATCCGCCATCTTCGTCTTCTTCAGGTTCCGTAATATTTACTTCTTCAGCGTCAATCATGTGAGTGTATAAGGTTGTACCATCAAAATAATTGTCAGAACCCATTATTTTTAAACGATACTTGTCACCCATTAAAACAATGCTTCCCTTAGATTCATCATGGATGTCTTCTTCTTTGTTATCCATCGAAAAAGTAAATTCAGCTTTAATACTTTTAAATTCTTTATTTTTTGCAGAAACTTTATCCAATACCTCTTTGGCTTTATTATCCTGTGCCGATAGGTTAAAACATAGTAGTCCTACAAGGAGGAAGCAAAAGACTTTTTTCATATTTTCAGTTTTTATTTAATTCTTTTTAGATTTTATCAATAACTGTGCCATTTCTATTGTAATGCTTCGGAAAGGAGTTTTTCTAAACTGTATTCGTCTGGTACGAGAACTTGTCTAGCCTTACTTCCCTCAAATGGTCCCACAATTCCAGCAGCTTCTAGTTGGTCAACAATTCGACCGGCTCTATTGTATCCAATTGAGAATCTTCGTTGAATACCTGAGGTTGATCCTTGTTGCGAGGCTACCACTAAACGGGCTGCATCTTCGAAAAGAACATCTCTTTTTTGTAAATCAATATCTGTGGAAGTGTTTTCCGAACTTTCACCAACATATTCAGGTAATAGCATTGCCGAAGGATAGGCTTGTTGTTTGCTAATGAACTCAGTAAGTGCCTCTACTTCTGGTGTGTCAACAAAAGCACATTGTACACGCACCAATTCACTGGTTAGGGATATTAACATATCACCTCTACCGATTAATTGATTTGCTCCAGGGCTATCAAGAATAGTTCTCGAGTCGATCATTGAAGCAACTTTAAAGGCAATTCTAGCTGGAAAATTTGCTTTAATAACTCCTGTAATGATATTTGTTGATGGACGTTGTGTTGCAATGATCATATGAATACCAATGGCTCGCGCTAATTGTGCAATACGAGCAATTGGTGTTTCCACTTCTTTACCAGCCGTCATAATTAAATCAGCAAATTCATCAATTATAACAACAATGTATGGCAAGTAGCGATGCCCATTTTCTGGATTTAATTTACGTTTTACAAATTTTGTATTGTATTCTTTAATATTTCTTGCGTGTGCTTTCTTTAACAGATCGTATCTTGAATCCATTTCAATACACAATGAGTTTAAGGTTGCAATTACCTTGTGGATATCGGTAATAATAGGTTCTTCTTCGTCTGGTAGTTTTGCTAAGAAATGTTTTTCGATAGTTGAATATATGCTTAACTCAACCTTTTTAGGATCAATTAACACAAACTTAAGTTGTGATGGATGCTTTTTGTAAAGTAATGATGTAATGATGGCATTTAATCCTACCGATTTACCTTGACCTGTAGCTCCTGCTACTAATAGATGAGGCATTTTAGCCAAATCAAGTGTATAGGTTTCGTTCGATATGGTTTTTCCTAAAGCGACAGGTAGTGCATGCTGCGATTCCTGAAACTTCTTTGATGCAATAATATTTTTCATTGACACGATCTCTGGAGCTCGATTTGGTACTTCGATACCAATAGTCCCTTTTCCAGGAATTGGCGCTATGATTCGAATACCTAAAGCTGAAAGACTAAGTGCAATATCATCTTCCAAATTTTTAATTTTAGAGATACGTACACCAGGTGCAGGAACAATTTCGTAGAGCGTAATTGTTGGGCCAATTGTAGCTTTAATTTGTGTAATCTCAATTTTGTAATGACGTAGAGTTTCTACAATTTTGTTTTTATTCGACTCTAGTTCTTCCTTGCTAACGCTTGAATTGCTTGAGTCATGAGCTTCAAGTAATTCGATCGAAGGATATTTGTAGTGAGATAAATCTAAAGTTGGATCAAAATCTTCCATAGCAGTATGCTTGATACTGACAGGTTCTTCAGGTGTAGTTACAGTTTCAATTTTTAATTCTAAATCATCAGTGGTTGAATCCAAATCCTCTACTTTTTTCTTTTGAGGAATTTCTTCGTTAAGAATAATTTCATTCGTTGAAAATCCTTCAGTTCCAAGAATCAATTCTGAGTTTTCCATTGCTTGTTCTTCAATGGTAGAATTAAAGTCGTTTATATTCTCTTCTTCTTCAATGGAATCATTAAGAG
>JADGFH010000353.1:0-642 GCA_016743925.1 Labilibaculum sp. | reverse complement strand
AGTGAAAAGTTTCTTCATGAAAGTGACACTATTTTGAAAAGCAAAAGTTATTAAGGTTAAAAGACTTAATACAATTAGAAATAAAGTCCCAACATTTCCGATTAGAGAAATAAGCCATTCGCTAATGAAAAATCCATGAACACCTCCTAGAAATAGAAATGAATGCGAAGTTGATTTTACAAAGAAAAAAGACATTAATACTGAAAACCAGATACTGAACAGTAATGTGTACAAAACCGTTTTTCGTAAAGATTGAATTTTTACATTCCAAATGCGTAACGAAAGAACCACTAATAGGTATAAGAATGAGAAAGAAGCAATTCCAAAACCTTTATTAATAAACAAGTTTGAAATATATGCACCAGTTTTACCTGTCCAGTTTTCTACTCTAACTTTAGAATCAGTTATTAATTCTAGCCATTTTATATCTAATTTACTTTGATCAGCACCTCCTGTAAAGAAAAAGGAAACAAATGCTAGCCCAATGTATATGGTAAGTAGAGAAAGAGTAATTCCAAATAGAAATTTGAATCTGTCATCATTTAGAAACTTTGGGGCTGAGAAGCGCTTTTTTGCTTTAGTTTTTTTTGTTGTTTTCTTTTTAGCCATTGAATATTTTATCAATTTTTACAATATTCTTAC
>JADGFH010000352.1 GCA_016743925.1 Labilibaculum sp. | reverse complement strand
TTCATGCACTCCTGCACACAACTCAATTCGATCGGCACCAGCAACTTCTGCATTAATAGCAGACTGAACCGAATAACAACATATTTCTAAAAGAGATTTTTTCATTTTTACAATTTCATAAAAAAGGTCATCTCAAAGAGACAACCTTCATTATTATTAAATCAATATTTTACTTAGAACAAAAGCTAATTCATCATTAAGTGATTTTTATTCAAAAAATTCACTAAAGAAATTAAATTAACCTCCTTTTTAGGATTTATTTTATTTTCATCGATAAAGTTAAAAACTTCAGTCTGTTTATTCAGTTGTTTTTTTAACTTATTTTTTGTTTTTGCTAATTTCACTATCCCTAAATCATTAAATACAAAATAGGATTGTTCTTTTACAACCTTACTCGATTTACTTCCTGCATCTAATTGTACATTATAGTTTGGTGACATCAACTTGGTATCATACTTTCGTAGTAATGTATTATCATCATCTACCAGCACCTCATAAAACCCTTTTTGAGAAGATTTTAAAAGAGTTTCCGTAACAAATAAACTCTTGTCTTTTGTAAACACAACACTTCTTATTCTAAAACTAGGTAAAACTTTAACCTCTCCCTTGTACTTAATTTCCAACTCATTGGTTCGTAAATCAATTCGGGTCTCCATATCTCTTACAACGCTGCTATCCATTACCATATAGATATCAGCCTTTTTCCATTCCTCATTCAAATAATAAGATCCAATTTGAGATTTTTTTATTCTTAATTTAAGTAGACTTGGATCTTTCACAAGATTTCCACCAAACACGCTCATTGAATTTGTTTGAAATGCCGTATTTTTTTGTCCAAAACTTGTCTGGCTAAACAATAGCATTAAAAGCCCTATCCCCATAATGGCTTTTAAATTTCTAAAATTAGATTTCCTTTCATCTAATTTTCGTAGGTTAATAAATTTCATTTTCTTAATTTTTGTGATTTAATTAATATAACATCTTATAAAAGTATTTAATTAAATAGCCAATACATAGTTTTATTAATCAAAATAATTCATTTTTTTTGTGACTACCCATTATCATATTTTTTCACTAATTTGTACAAAACCATAAACATCTACTCATAATGATCAAAAATAAACTAGTTCTCTTGCTGGTTGGTTTACTTTGCATTCTCTCTGCTTATTCTCAGCAAAACAACATTCGATTTAAAAGAATAACAATTAATGATGGACTGTCTTTAAGTTCTGTTTATTGTATTTTTCAAGATTCAAAAGGCTTCATGTGGTTTGGAACAGAAGATGGTTTAAATAAGTACGATGGTAAAAACTTTACCATTTACAGGGACAATACTGATAAACCTAATGGTATTTCACACCAATGGATAGAACAAATTATCGAAGACAGTAATGGTAATTTGTGGTTCGGGTCAAGAGGAGGACTTACGCGCTTTGATCCAATTACTGAAACATTTACTCCCTACAGAGGTATTGAACCCAACAATCAATTAAGCAATGATACCATTACCACTTTCTTTGAAGATGAAAATAAGCGCTTGTGGATTGGCAGTTTGAAAGGTCTCAATTGCATAAACATTAATGACGGCACACTTGAGAATATCAAGTATAAAGCTGAATTAAATACTAGGGTTAACAGTTTCCTTCTGGGAGATAAACACCTATGGATTACCACTAATAATGGGCTTTTTTATTATATTTCAGAAGAGAATTTACTTCATAAACTTAAGTTACAAAACGCTAGTATACAAATCAACAGCATTGTGAAAGATAACAAATTGTTATGGATCGGAACAGATCAAGGACTCTTCTCTATTAATGAAAATTCTTCAACCCTTAATCCAGAAAAATATCTAAGCAATATTTATATTGAAAATCTATGTCTAGATAATGCCCAAAATTTATGGATTGTTACCGATAAAGCACTGCTTAATAAGAAATTTAAAACTAATCAATTCACAAAAATTGTAAAGTCATTCGAATCTACCAATAGCCTCTCCATAAACACAAACAAACCCATACTCTCTGGTGAGAATAATGAAATTTGGTTCGGTACATTTGGATCAGGCCTTTTTCGAATCAATACAGACACGAATAAAAAATCACATTACAAAACCAATTCTGCGGATCCACAAAGCTTATCTGAAAATTCAATTAATTGTATCTATGAAGACCGCAACGGAATTATTTGGATTGGCACATTTGGTGCAGGTATCAGTATTTACGATCCCCAAGCTCATAAATTTGACCTCTTAAAGAACAACCCACTAAATGAGAATAGTTTAGCTTGTAATTTCATTTGGTCCATCTGGGAAGATCATAATGAGGATATTTGGATTGGAACAAATAATCAAGGGATATCAAAATACATTGTAAAGCAAGATAGTTTTGTTCATTTTGATATAAGAAAATCAAAAAAACACCCTTACACAGCAATCCGAAAAGTATATGAAGACAGTCAAAGCAGCATTTGGTTTGGAAGTGATGGAGAAGGATTATTTAAATACAACCCTCGAAACCAGGAACTATCTCAATTCAAACATATTGAAGGTGATAGCACTTCCCTATCAAGCAATTCTGTACGAACTATATTTGAAGATAGCGATGGTAGCTTATGGATTGGTACCCGCGATGGATTTAATCAATATCATCCCAAAACAAAGCACTTCACACAATACAAACACAAAGAAAGTAACTCATCTAGCATTTCTAGTAATTTCATCTATTCTACTATTTTTGAAGATTCAAAAGGTTTATTGTGGATTGGAACTTATGGTGGTGGTGTTAATATATTTGATAAAAAAACAAGCAATTTCAGCTCCTTTCAATATTTACAAGGAAGCACAAACGGTATTTCTGATAATGTTGTGTTTTCCATTTATGAGGATAAGAAAGGATTTATTTGGCTAGGAACCAACAACAAGCTAAACCGTTACAATCCTAAAACGAATGAATTTTCTCATTATGGCACAGATCAAGGCTTACCAAACAATGTTATTTATAGCATTTTACCTGATTCGAATGACGACTTATGGCTGAGTACAAATAATGGCATCTCACGCTTTTCCACTTCAGATTATTCTGTGAAGAACTTTACAATTAATGACGGGTTACAAAGCAAAGAATTTAATGGTGGAGCTTATCACAAGGGCAAAAGTGGAAAATTGTATTTCGGTGGTGTTTATGGCTTAAACATCATCGATCCTAAAAATAAATTTAAAGATGAACGAAATTATGAGCTGGTATTTACGAAACTTGAAATTCATGGACAGGAAGTTAAAGTAGCACCCAACACCCAAAGTAATTCAGAAAAATATATTCAATATTCTAAAGAGCACGATGCCTATTTCCTCAAAAAAAGCATTGCTCATACCGATCATATTGAATTGGAATACAAACATCGTTTTGTTACGCTAGAATTTTCATCCATGTCTTCCTTTTCTTCCGATAAAATCAATTATACATATCGATTAAAGGGTTTGGAGGAGAAATGGATTAAATCAGGAAACCGCAACTACATTTCCTACTCCAACCTCCCATCTGGAGAATATACATTTCAGGTTAAGGCTCAAAATCAGAATGGAATATGGACCAAACAAGCCAAAGAACTGGGAATTACAATATTGCCTCCATTCTACATGACATGGTGGTTTATTTTGCTTGCTAGTCTTTTGGGAAGCCTACTATTCATCTTCATCTACCGATTTTTGGTACATGCCAAGACAAACAAATTATTAACGGCGCAAAACGAAGAAATTAAAAGTACAAATTTGCAACTTCAAGAATCAGAAAAAAACTTGAAAGAATTAAATGCAACGAAAGACAAATTTTTCCGAATTATCTCTCATGATTTAAAAAATCCATTTACCAGCTTACTCTCTATTAGTGAAATGATTCATGAAAACTATGATGCAGTTGAAGATCCAGAAAAAAGAGTTGGAATTAGAAAAATTCATGAATCAGTAAAACACATTTATACTTTATTGGAAAATTTACTCACTTGGTCAAGATCACAAACAGGAAAAATTGACTTTTATCCCGAAGCTTTTAATCTAAACGAATTGGTGAAACAATCCATTTATCTTTACACTGCCTCTGCAGAAAAGAAACAGATCAAGATTCAATTTCTTGATACCGAAGAAAAACTTGCTTTTGCAGATAAGCATATGAGCAGTTCTATCATTCGAAATTTGCTTAATAATGCGATTAAATTCTCTAATCAAAATAGTAAAATCGAAATTAAGATTGGAGTCAAAAATGATCTATTGGAATTTCAGATTATAGATGAAGGTATTGGTATTGACGAAGATAACCTAAGTAAATTATTCCGAATTGATTTGAAATATAAATCAATTGGCACTTCTGGAGAAAAAGGAACCGGACTTGGATTATTACTCTGCAAAGAATTCGCAGAAGCAAATCGCGGCAATATTTGGGCTGAAAGCACAATAGACAAAGGAAGTACCTTTTTCTTTGTCCTACCTCAATCAAAATAAGGGCTTCACCTGGCAAAACATCTTGTAATGATTTGATTTTAGTGATAATTTAAAGATATTTGCATCTGTATTTATCTAACGAAAGACTAAGAAAAAATATACTTGATGAAAGATAAAGTTCTTCAACTTGCGAAAGAAAAGAATGCGGTTATACTCGCGCATTATTATCAAACCCCTGACATTCAAGAAATAGCCGATTTTAAAGGTGATAGCTTAGCGCTTGCACAAAAGGCTTCAGAGGTTGATGCAGACATTATTTTGTTTGCTGGTGTTCATTTTATGGCCGAAACGGCTAAAATATTAAATCCAAGTAGAAAAGTTCTTTTACCAGATCTAGAAGCTGGTTGCTCTCTTGCAGAGTCTTGTCCTGCTGACGATTTTAGGAAATTTAAAGCCTTACACCCAGATCATATAGTAATATCCTATATTAATTGTACTGCTGACATTAAAACTCTTTCAGATGTTATTTGCACATCAGGCAACGCTGTACAAATTGTAGAGTCCTTTCCTAAGGAGCAAAAAATTATTTTTGCTCCAGATAAAAACTTGGGACGATACATTAATGAGGTTACGGGCCGAGATATGGTGCTTTGGGATGGTACTTGTGAAGTTCATGACATTCTATCTTCAGAAAAGGTCATGCAAATGAAAATAGAGAATCCTGATGCTAAATTAATCGCTCATCCTGAGTGTGCTCATCCTGTTTTGCTTCTTGCCGATTTTGTTGGATCAACAACAGCTATGTTGAATTATACAAAAACCAGTACTTCTAAAAAATTCATTGTTGCCACTGAAACGGGTATTCTGCATCAAATGCAAAAGGATTCTCCTAATAAAGAATTCCTAATTGTACCTGCTGATGAAACTTGCTCTTGTAACGATTGTGCGTACATGAAGTTGAATACAATGGAGAAAATATACCTAGCATTAAAAAATGAGCAACCGGAAATTATTCTTCCTGAAGCAACAATGGAAAAAGCACGAGCTCCTATTGTTCGTATGCTTGATTTGTCGAGACATTTAATAAAATAAGAATACTCAAAATAAAAAAATGGAGATCTTTACAGGTCTCCATTTTTTGTAACTATTATTCACTATTCATTAATACTTTCTAGCTTAATTTCTGCCAATTGACAAGCCTCTTCTAAATGCAACTCTTCAACTGCTTTATACAAAATTGCAAAAGCAGAATGCACCCAAGCTAAGGATACAAAAACTCCGACAATCATACAAATAATGCCTAGAACAATAACAAAAAAGGATAAAATACCCATGCCTAAAATAGTCCAGAAGTATCCTTTTGTTAAGTAAAAACTCAGCTTAACAGCCTGAATAGGATCAATATTCTTATCCATTATTAGATAAGGCACAAAAATTAGTTTACAAACCAAATAAATCCCTGGTAGAATCAACAACACAAATCCAATACCTGCAATGCCAATTACCAATAAATGACTCAAAACAACATATAGAAACTTTTTAAATCCACTTAGAATTTCTTCAAATTGTGGTTCTTCATTTCTCGAGGCCTTCAAAAATATCCAATCGGCACCATAACTAAAAGGAGTAACAATTAATGTATAATAGATAAATCCCAATATTTTAAATGAAGACAAACCAAATTTAAACGAATCATCATTCCCCCAATTCATTTTATCATATCCCATTGGAACGTCAATAACCCCAGAAACAAAAACAATAAGCAAGAGCAGTAAAAAATTGTTCTTTAATACATTCCATCCTTCCTCAAAACATGCTCCAATTGTTGGAAATACCTTTAAAATCAGATCTTCTTTACAATAATCTACTTTCATGAATTTATATTTCTTAAATTATAATAATGAATTTCAATCTAAATATAAAACTTATAAAGGATGTAAAAAAACATACTAGATCATCAATATTCTATATTTC